>JABDKS010000668.1 GCA_013002105.1 Pirellulaceae bacterium
GCTTTGCTGCAAAAGAACCCGGAACTGACCGCCGTCGTGGTCGATCGCCCCGAAGTCCTACGGGTCGCGGAGGAGATGGCAACAGAGTACGGAGTGATCGATCGCGTCGAATTGATGCCTGGCGACATGTTCGACGAACCACTTCCCAGCAACGCCGACATTGTGCTGTTGTCAAATGTTTTGCACGACTGGGACGTGCCGGAATGTCAGCAGTTGATTTACCGCTGTGTTGAATCACTCGCTCCTGCGGGTCGGGTCGTGATCCACGATGTCTTTTTGCACGATGAACTGGACGGACCGTTGCCAATCGCTCTCTATTCGGCCGCCCTGTTCACGTTGACACAGGGCCGTGCCTACAGCCAGCGTGAGTATCGCGAATGGTTGGAAGCCGCCGGTTTGCGGACCGTACCGGCGGTTGACACACTGATTCACTGCGGAATCATCGTCGGGCAGAAACAAGACGGCTGATTGTCCGATTACGACGTCGAATCGTTAAATGCTGGTCAGTCCGCTCGCGGCCGCAGCGTCCAGCACATAAGTCACATCGGGGTGCGTTTGCAGGAACGACGCCGGGTGATCGGCATCGATTTTTCCCTCGACGGCCAGTCGCACCGCTGCCGCTTTGCTTTCGCCGATCGCCAACAGCACAATTCGCTTTGCTTCCAATATCGTCCCGATTCCCATCGTGATCGCGGTCCGCGGCACATCGTCGATCGAGTCAAAAAACCTCGCGTTGCTTTGCACCGTCCGCTCGGTCAAATCAACTTGCCGTGTTCTGCTGTCACGCGGTGATCCAGGTTCATTAAATGCGATGTGGCCGTTGTGCCCAATGCCCAACAATTGCAAGTCGACTCCGCCAGCGTTTGCCACTCGTTGTTCATAATCTCCGGCGTGTCGATCGACGTCGACCGCCAGCCCATCGGGGACGTTGGTTCGCGACGGATCGATATTGATGTGATCAAACAACTGTTGCTGCATAAACATCCGGTAACTCTGTGGATGATCCGGCGCAAGGCCAACGTATTCATCCAAATTGAATGTCGTCGTCTGTGCGAAATCCAGGTTGTCGTCGCGATGCATTCTGACCAGTTCCCGGTAGGTCGCCACGGGAGTGCCCCCGGTCGCTAATCCGAGTACCAATTTTGGATTCTTGCCAATCGCCTCGGCAAACAATCTCGCTGTGTGCAACGACGCTTGGTCCGCGTCGGAGCAAACGGTGATCGTGGGCTTCCAATGACGTGGTTCGCTCATCAAGCAGTCTCACTCGCCGTTGAATCTGCCGTTTGGAGCAACAGTTCCGTCCAAGCCTGCTGACTGGGCAAGGCGTCACGTAACATGTCGCGTAAATCACCGCGGACAAAAACTCGCACGCGTTTTACCTGGTCATCGAACTGCTGTCGGGCCAAAGCCGACGCGACCGGGCTGACTTCGCCCAATGCACGCACTACTGAGTCTCGCGACACAACGTCTACGTTGATGTCGACTTCCAATTTAGCAGGCGGGGCATCAATCAATATATCGGCGGCATGGATTGCAACGCCGGTCTTTTTGGCTAACTGCTCCGCTAATCGTTCCGCGCACGACACCAGCCACCAGTAGGGGCGTCGCGACAAGAGTTGGTGCACGCTCAGGCCGTCGACGGGATCGTCCAACACATTGAATTCAGCAACCCGTTTGTACAACGCGCGACGCGATCCAAATAGTCCGTCGATCAACGGCTCGGCAACGCTTCCTTGGCCAGTTCGCTGCAACATCGCGATCCATTGCGCGTCGACCAGTTTCAATGATGCTTCGATATCGATGCGATTGAGTAGCAAAAACACCGCACGTTGCAACATCGCCGTCGCCGACCGGACCGCGTGGTGCCAGTAAACTTCACTGAACATGACGTATCGTGCGAACACCATCATCTCCGCCGCCGTCCGACCCTTTTCGCTGACTGCCAAACGTGGGCGTTGCGGATGGACGCACAGGGAACTGATTAATCGGCCCGCATCAAAATTGTGTCCATAGGGAACGCCGCAATGCAGGCTGTCCCGCTGCAAGTAGTCCAGTTTGTCCACATCGATTGGACCACTCAAACAACTGGCCAAAAAACAAACTGCATCGGAGTCACTCCTTGGATCCAACAGTTCCAGTACGTCGGCGGCCGTGCAGTTCCATTCGTGGTCGATCGCATCGGCGATCTCTGGTGTGGCCAGCCAGTGGCCGACCCGCGACTCGTGTTCACCTAAGTCGGCAAGCTGCATGTCTTCGATCGGGTGGCAAAACGGCCAGTGTCCGACGTCATGCACCAATGATGCGAGCACAAACGCTTCGCACATCGTCGGATCGACCAACGATTCGAATCTTTCATCACCATCGAAATGAGCCAACCATCGCAACGAATTGTGATACACACCGAGTGAATGTTCCAGGCGCGAATGGGTCGCGCCCGGGTAGACGAGCGATACCATGCCCAACTGGCTGATCGATGCCAGTCGACGAATCGGTGCGCTATCCAGGATCTTTCGAACCCTGGGAGATAACGGTACTCCATCGCACGGAGGAATCCGTACCAAGGACCCCGAATGATTCAGCAGTTTGACTTCGGGCAACATCACGATTTAATTCTTCCCCGATCAAACTCCAAAGAGTTCCGGCAGTCCAATCATTCCCGGAAAGCCGATGACCCCCGGCAGTCCGGTGGTTGCTGGCAAGTCTCGCATTCCCGGCAGTCCCGGTGGCGCCATGCCCGCCAGCGTCATACCGCTAACGACGGCCAGCAATAGAATCGCCACGTAATACAGTGCGGAATGAATCAATCCGCTGCCGAATTCCAGCTCAAACGCTCCCGCGGATACCAATGCGCCCAGCACCATCATGACAAACCAAGTGATCCCAAAAACTGTCCAGGACATCTCGTTGGCATGGTTCAATTCAAAAACATACGTTGGTACAAAAGCATAGATAATCCACATCGCCGCGAACGCAACCGAGCAAATCAGAACACGATTTCGTAACTCCGGTCCCACGTAAGGCGCTCGCTCTTGATCGTATACAAAGGAGTACCCAGCCCACACCAGCGGCGGTGCCAAAGCCAGCAGACCCAGTATCTGTGCCCACAACGGCGGTCCATCACCAGTGCCCGTCACACGAAAAGCAATCGCAATGGCAAAGACAAACAACGTCGCGCCCGCCGTGATGAACATCCCCTTCTTGGTGACGTCCGTCTCCTGTCGCACGATCGGTTTGAGAACGCTTTGTCCGGATCGATCTTTGGGCGCTCCATCCTCGGGCGCGTGAACGACGACCGCCTCGGAAGCCTCCGGGACCTTCAGCTCTTTCTTACAATTAGGACACGGGCCAGTCTTGCCGGCGAACTTGTCGCTGACTTGGAATCGCTTTAAACAATTCGGACAGGTAACTTGAATCGGCATGAATCGTAACGACGGCCCAAATAAAGAGAACGCAGTGAAGGATCAACCAATAGACGACACGACCGTTTCGTCGTCGCAGGATATACCATTGTCGTCGTCGGAGGGATCACCGCAACCCTCGCCCCATGATCCTAATCGATCGGCGCAATCGCCGTCGGCACACGTGGTTTTGTACCAACCAGAAATTCCACAAAACACCGGAAACATCGGCCGCACCTGCGTGGCGACCGGTGCCAAGCTGTGGATCGTCCGTCCTGCCGGTTTCCAACTCGATGAATCTCGGTTACGCCGCGCGGGACTGGACTATTGGCAACATCTGCAACTCGGTGATGCCAATCATTGGCAACACTTGACCGAGCAGTTGCGGCCCCAATTCGATCGACAACGCGTGTTCTATCTTTCACGCTTCGCCACCCGCGAAATCTGGGACGTCGATCTGTGTCTCGGAGATGTGTTTGTATTCGGAAGCGAATCGGGCGGTCTTCCCGATCAGATCCTTCAGCGTGACAGTCCCTGTGCCCTCCGGCTGCCCGTGTCACAGCACGTCCGTAGCCTCAATTTGGCGACCACCGCCGGCATTGTCTTGTATGAACATCAGCGGCAAATTCGGCACTGTGCAAAGTGAATCGGCGTCGCGCCTATCAATGAACCTTCCATTTTCGGGGCTTTTCTCGCTCAGTCGGTCGCTTCGGCACCAACCCGCACCGGTAACTTTTCTCATCACCCTTGCCTCCAGTGGGGCGGTTTGCGTAGAGTTCGTGTGCAAATTCTGTTCACCTTTATGCGGCAAACACGATGCGACAATTCTTTTTTGGCATGATCTGTGGCGCCGGCCTGCTTTTTGTTGCGATGCATTATCACGTCGTTCACGGCAATCACGGCATCACTCTCGTTCCAAAGATCAGCAACAATCTCTCGGATGCTTACGTTGACATTCGCGAGTTTTCGCTCGACGATTGGAAAGAGCACAAGCCGCTGGCTGCTGCCATCATGCGCAGCAATCACGGGCATCTAATCGAAGACAGCGCGCAAAACGCGTTCGCCGATTCGATGCGAGGTTTGGTTGACAGTGTGTTCAAGAGCGACGAATAGCACCCACCAGCCACGGCATCCAAGAGTCGTCGACCCCGTCGCACGTAGTGGATCTTGTCAAAGATCCCTCGCCCCAAAGATCTACTTCGCGCCAAAAATCTCCCTCGCGCCGGAGATTTCCCTCACGCCGCAGATTTCTCTAGCGCCGCAGATCTCCCTCGTCGCGGAGATCTTGTCTTAGATCCACGATGGCCAATTGTCCTACGCAGTACTCTCGATGTACCCGCGACTCGACGAACTGGGATAGGTCGTGTTCATTCGTCGAACTGTCTCCTACGGATAGGGTCCTGTCTCGAAACAAGCCGCCACGTTTCGAGACAGCAAGGCACGTTCGGATTGTTTGCTTCAATCGGAACAGGCCTCATTTTTGCGCCACATGATCGCAGCGGACACCGCTAGCTTGCATTCCAGAATCGGTGGCGGTTAAGTCGATTCAGAGTGTGAGCCGTCGTGTGTTTGACGGACGCCTTCCTCCCAAGGCACCCTTGAGGACCCCCAATTATGTCTAAGTATCGTAACCGCTATTTCCTTCTCGGCATCTTGCTGATGCTGACCGGCGCGCAATTCCGAATGATCGATTCGTTCGTGCTAAACGAACCAACTACCAAGGTACTTGCAAAGGTCACGCGATCGTCGCCCGTCGCCGACAACTCGACGATGGGTTCGCTGATTTGGCGAGTCGCACCCGAAGAAATGA
>JABDKS010000944.1 GCA_013002105.1 Pirellulaceae bacterium
CACCAAGACGTATACCAACCCCGTACAGGCGGCATGCGCTGATCCGACGATTCTGAAGCATGCCGGCAAGTACTATCTGTACTGCACCTACACGCCCGATTATCCCACGATGTCCAAGGGAATCCGACTTTACGTCTCAAGTGATTTGGTTCATTGGCAGGATCATGGATATGCATTGCGTAACGAGGACAGTTGGGGCGAGTCTCGTTTTTGGGCGCCCGACGTCGTCGAAAAGGACGGCACGTTCTACATGTATTACGCTGCCGATGAACGTATTTGCGTTGCCACTGCGACAACTCCCCTCGGTCCGTTTCAACAGGCAAAGCAAGAACCGATGCGACCCGACTCGATACGTATCGATGCGCACGTTTTTCGCGATGATGACGGGCAATGCTACTTTTACTACGTCCACTTCGACCGCGGCAATCAGATTTGGGGCGGCAAACTGAACGTCGATATGATGTCGGTCGATGAGTCGTCACTGCGGTTGATGGTCAAACCGGACCAGGATTGGGAGCGACACATGGCTCCGATCGTCGAAGGTCCAGTGGTGATCAAACACAAAGACACCTATTACCTGACCTATTCAGGAAGTCATTTTGAGAGTCCCGAATACGCCATTGGATATGCCACATCGACTAGCCCGCTGGGCCCTTGGAAAAGGTTTGGTCTCAATCCGATCATGAAATCAACCGCTTACGCTCATGGAACCGCACACCATTGCTTGACAACCTCGCCCGATGACAGCGAAATGTTTGTGGTGTACCACCGGCATTTTGATTTGTCGACGACCGAGCCGCGTCAAATGGCAATCGATCGGATCCAATTCGTTCCGCAAGAGTCTGGTCCGGATGAATTGGAGATCTGGGGGCCGACATCGTCAGAACAACCGATGCCCTCGGGGTCGCGGTAGCCGTTGGTAGGGTTAGGATCGAATGGCAACTTGGGTTTTGGCGGTTGCTGTGGTTGGTAACGGACTGAAGTCCGTTCTACTTGGGGGGCGGGAGCTCGTAGGCCAGGACCTGTCCTGGCAATGTGGAATGGAATGTTGCGCTGTTTGCTGTGGTTGATAACGGACTGAAGTCCGTCCTACTTGGGGGGCGGGAGCTCGTAGGCCGGGACGGTCCTGGCAATTTGGTTTTGATCGTTGCGATGATCGCTGTGGGGGATGGGTGCATTAAAAAACCTCGTCCAGCGGGTGCTGGACGAGGTTCGTTGTTTTCTTCTTGGGTTCTTGGCCAGATTACTGGTTCAGTTGCTCTTCGACCGTTTCACCCATGGCACGTGTACCAAGTGAACCCCAGAGTCCGTAAGGGCTCTTGGCTCCTGGGACATTCCACAGGCTGACACTCGGAGCATGCGAATCGCCTGCTTCGACTGAATCGGTCATGAAGATCACAGCACCGTCACCCATCAAGACGTGAGCACCACCTTGGTGACGACTGGCTGGAGGAACCACACCATTGGCATCTTGCCAGCCACCACCGCATGCTTCGCGGTTGGGAGGCAAGATCATGTTGGTTTGGGTCGACGTCAGTTGCCAGTGAGCCCACATGCCACCACGAGCGTGTTGGCCGGTGATCAAGTCGGGTGGAGCACCTTGGTTCCAGAAACGAGGACGCTTGGGATCCTTTTGTCCGTTGTCTTCGCAGATCGACGGATTGAAGTGCGGAGCACCTGCGTCGGTTGCGTTCCAAGCCGAACCGTTGGTTCGCGAAAGCACAGTACGGCTGTCACGGTCACCCAGGTCCGATGCGATTTCGCCCATGGCGATCGTGTTGGACAAGCCGTCCAAGACGTCACGGAAACGAGCTTCACGACGTGGTCCGAAGAATCCACGGTCCTGAGCTTGGCCGGCAGCCGAACGCCAGTTGTCACCACGAGTCAGGTCGTCGTTCCAGATACCGAACTGTTGTGCGATCATGCACGAGTCACCCATGGCAGCACCGTAGTTGGTACGTCCACTTGCAGGAGCACCGACACCTGGGTCGCTGGGACAACGGAACGTTGGAATTTCCGTCATCCAAGGCGTGTAGTTTTGGTCTTCGGGTGAAGGACCCATCGGGAAGTAATCCAACACACCGTCTTCGTCTTCATCGCGAGGATTGGAGATCATGCTCCAGATACCTTGCTGTTCGATAAACGGAGTCAAACCGACCAGGGCACTGAGTTCGCGTTGGTTGGTTACATCCGAATCCTGCCACCACTGCTGTGGAATCCCGGAAACCGTGTCAATTCCAGTACCGCTACCCTGAGTGGGGATACGCTTGTACGTGGAGTGATAGTTGTGCAGTGCCAAACCAATTTGTTTGAAGTTGTTACTGCAACTCATGCGACGTGCAGCTTCGCGAGCTGCTTGAACGGCGGGCAACAGCAAGCCGATCAGAATGCCAATAATGGCGATGACGACCAGCAATTCCACTAGCGTGAAACCACTCGTCTGAGATCTACGACGAAACATCTACTTCTCCTAAAAAGAAAACAAAAGGAACAATGGTGTCTTGGAAAACAAAAGCGACAAAACTTTCAAATTCCGAACGCTTCAAAACTCTGTGTACGGTTGTATTGTTGGACTTGATTGCCGGTACGCCCAGCGACAGCTTGGTGAATCTGGCAGCATCAGTGGTTTGATTTGGAAATCATCTTCGTCTCGCGACAGATTCGCGAATTTGTAAATCTGCCGGCAGGGTTTTTAATTCGCAGCTATCGCCTTTGATTAACTTCAGCAACGCCTCGGCAGCAAGGTTTCCCATTTCGGCGGCGGGCTGTCGAACGGTTGTCAGTGGTGGGGTCATGAATGCGGATTCGGCTTGATCATCGACGCCAACAATGGAGATGTCTTCAGGAACTCGAATTCCGCTCCGGTAAAAAGCCAGGTTGGCACCGAACGCCATCGCGTCGTTGGCAGCAAAGACCGCGCTGAAATTCTTACCGCGAGTCAAGAACGACTTGATCGCCATCACACCGGATTGCGAGCTGAAGTTGCCGCAGAAATAGAGCTCTGGATCTGGCTGGATCCCAGCATCGCGTAATGCTTGGACGTATCCTTGATATCGAAGTTTGGCATCTGGATGATGTTCAATGCCACCGATCATTGCGATCTCGGTATGTCCGGCGTCGATCAAATGTTTTGTTGCGAGATAGCCGATGTCGCGGTTGTCGACAAAAATACAGTGCTTCCAGTCGGACAGGTCGCGACCGACGACGATGGTGGGAACTTGTTGGCGGACTTCGTCAAACGTTGACTCGGGGACTTCGCCGATCAGCACCAGTCCATCGACCTTGCGGTCAAGCAATGCTTGGACAACTTCGACTTCAGTGCTCTCGTTCCAGCGTCCATCGACAAAGATGGGTGAGTAGCCGGTACCGGCAAGTCGAGCGATCACGCCTTGCGCGACGGTGTCGTAGAACGGGCTGCCGATGTTTTGGGTCAAGATGCCGATGGTCATCGACTGGCCGCCGGCGAGCGAGCGTGCGAGCACGCTGGGCTGATACCCCATCGCTTTCATCGCTCGGGTCACGGCAGCACGTTTGTCCTGATTCACGCCGGCGCTGTCGTTGAGCACTCGCGAGACGGTGCTCTTGGAAACGTTGGCACGCTGGGCGATGTCTTGAATCGTCGTACCGCTGGTTCTGGAAACCACGCCATCGCCTCGAGCAAAAGGGCTGAAACCGGTCCCGCGTTCAACGCTTCTGCACGCGAGAAAAACCAGAATATAGTGAAACCGGTTTCAAGTCAACCATTGACAATGAGAAAAATTCTTAGAAGATACCGTTATTGGATGAAACCGGTTTCAAGCCCGGAAAGACCTGTATTTCGCCCCTGAAAGTAACAAATGGCTACCCAAACGCCCCCATCGGTCGAAAAAGAGGGCCGTTTGTCCGTGACGGAGAAAGTGGGCTACGGACTGGGCGATACCGCCTCGAATCTGTTCTGGAAGACCTTTGAGTTCTTCCTCATGTATTTCTACACCGACGTGTTTGGCCTGACCGCCAAGGCGGCCGGCACCATGCTGTTGGTCACCCGAATCTGGGACGCGATCAACGATCCACTGGTCGGTTACCTGGCCGACCGAACGAAAACCAGTTGGGGCCGGTTCCGTCCCTATCTGGTTTGGATGTCGCTGCCGTTTGCTATCACCGGCATCCTAACCTTCTATACACCCGATCTCGGGCCCAGCGGCAAATTGGTGTACGCGTACATCACTTACACACTCGTGATGATGGCCTACACCGCCATCAATATTCCCTACGGAGCATTGATGGGTGTGATCACACCCAACTCACTTGAACGTACCAGTG
>JABDKS010000981.1 GCA_013002105.1 Pirellulaceae bacterium
GTTGAGCCAACATCAAACTCCAGAAAGCTAGCCTAACTTTCGACTGCAGTGCGGTCGCTCGCTGGTACCGCTAAAAGGCTCGATTCAGTGATGTGCGAATCCGCGACCTAGCAGAAACCGTAAAACACCGATTGATTGCGGTTTGGGATATCTCTTGACGCGTTTTGGGGTTGTCTGGGTATACTTTTTTGGTGCTCCGTCAGAACGAGCGATTCGATTGTTTCATCCTTGATTTCCCGACGTTTTATGAGTTTACCCTTAGACGATGGCTCGACCGTCCAACCACGCCAGTTGGTGGAACAGATGGGGACGATTCGCTTTGGCGAAGCAGATTTATCGTCTCTCGAGCAGACGCCCAAAAAGGCATTTCTGAACATCGTCCGTAGCAAGGCTGATCTGGGCGTTCATACATTCGTGAATGGTCCTACCATCGTGGGACGCAATCCACATTGCTCGTTCCCATTGCACGACTTCGCCGTCTCATGGCAGCATTTGCAAATTACGCCACGCGGAGACAACCAGTACGTCCTGGAAGATCTGAAATCGACCAATGGGACGCGAGTCAACGGCCAACCCATCTCGGGGCCGCGCGTGTTGGTCGACGGCGAAAAAATCTTCGCAGGCGAGACGGTGATCCGGTTCTCGTTGGCCGACGCGATGGACATTGATTTTCACAGCGAAGTGGCAACATTGGTTGGGACCGACCCACTGACCGGCCTGGAATCGAAACGTCGATTCGACGAAGCATTTGAATTCGCATTACGATCGGCCGTCGACGGTAAAGGTTCGATCGCGATGCTGATGATGGACATGGACGGTGTCAAGCAAATCAATGACACACACGGGCACCTCTTTGGCGCTCACGTGATCGGCGAGACCGGACGATTGATCGCCAAAGTGCTGGGCACAAAAGGTCGCGCTTGCCGGTTCGGTGGCGACGAATTCAGCGCGTTTTTGTACGGCCATGATTTAGCGTCGGCCTGCGAAGTCGCCGAAGAGATTCGTCAAACCGTCGAAACCGCCGGAATGGAAAAAGACGGCATCGCGCTGCGTCCGACCATCAGCATCGGCGTTGCCTGCTACCCGGACATCGACGGCGAATTACTGCGACTCGTTTCGACCGCCGATGAAGCGCTCTATCGAGCCAAGAGTCGCGGCAAAAACTGCGTCGCGTCGTAGGGTTGAAGAGTAGATCGTGACGGCTCAGGATCCTTGACGGCTCGGTCGTAGCCCCGTCGATCTAATCAAAGATCCTACGACGGCATGATCTTAGCGTCGTGGATCTTGTAAAAGATCCTCTGACTTGGGATCTGTTACAAGATCCACTACGCCCAACAATGATTCGTCGTCAGGACAAAGCTCTAGCGCTGAATCGGCATCGTCAGCGTCTTGGTTTCACCATTGCGAATCAGTTTCACCGGCACCTTGTCACCCGGCTTGAACTTGGCCGTGGCATACGCAAACAATTCGGCTTCGCGCATCAAGTTCGTTTGCCCGTCGTAGCCGATGACGACATCATCCTTTTTGAATCCAGCTTTCTTGGCCGCCGCATGGGGACCGTATCGTCCCACGCTAGTCGCGATTAGCGCCATTTGATCACCCTCGATGTTCAGATCGCGTCGTTCGTCCTCTGTCAATGCTTTCAGCCGCATGCCGCCGGTTACCATCCGACAGACGCCCCAAGACGAAACTCGCCAGCGCGGATCGTCCAGGCGGCGCCAACCATTGGGCAACGTCAGCGAACTGCTGATGATTTTGCCTTCGCGACGCAACGTCATCGGAACAGTCGCGCCGGATTCGGCCTGGTGATGCAGAACCCACTGAACATCGGCCATCGAAATCAGCGGTTGCGAATCCATCGTCAGAATTTCATCACCGGCTTGCAACCCAGATCTCGCCGCCGGGCTGTCGTCGATAACGCTTTGGACGACGGCTCGCTTTTGAGGATTTAATACCAAGCCGACCGACTTGGGATGCGGAAAGGGAAACAGCAGCGACTCGGGGATCGGTTCCGACCGATGCCAATAATACTCGCGTCGCGCATCGCCGATTTGGTGGCAATGAATGCAACTCTTGACGACGTCGCCGTCGTAGTTGATTTCATTGGTGTACTTGTCCTTCAAGGACGGATATTGCTCGGGCGATGCAAACTCGAGCGGCTTCCCACGCTTCGCCGCGAGCTGCTCGCGGTTGCCGGGATAACGCTGATGCAAAGCCAATGCACCTTGCAGCGCAGCGGCCATTCCTTCCAACGACACATCGCCGAACCATTCGGTGCGATGGGATCGAGTCCCAAACCGACCATAGATGGTTTTGTCGGCATTGAGCATGAACATCGCGAACGACTGATCCGTGTCGTACTGGAAAGTGCTCAGGTCCAGCCCATTGGTACCGACTACTCGGACACAAACGAACTGGTCCAATAGCGACCGGACCGTCGGATCATTGTCGATCAGATCATCGTCTAACTTGACGCATTCTTCGCAGGGGATGCATCGCATCGAAACGAGAATCGGTTTACCCGTCTTGCGCGCAGTCTCGTACGCTTTTTCCAAATCGTTGTAGATCCAGAATCCTTGTGCCTCGACCCTCTCTCGGTCGGCTCGGACCTTCTTTTCTCGCTCGGAGGGCTCCGCCGAATGCAGAGGGGACAGCCAAAACATCGCCAACATCAACAACAAAATCCGAGTCATTCCAATTCTCCAAGCGATGAGAGTGGCAATCAATGGCGAAATTTCCAGCCGTCAATTCTAATCGTATAGGCAAGCGAACGCCCGTGTTCAACGCTTCTCTGGAAGAACTTTTATCTCGCGAGCCTTTTCACGAAATAGCTCCAACCACCCAAGCGTTAACGCCTCGGGAATCGTTTTGGCCGGCCGGATTTCCTCGGGTGTTTTTCCCCAGTAAAAGCCGATCCAGCCAACCGCGTGCTGTCGTGACCGATCGATGAATGGACCCAATTCATCAACCCCACACTTGAGCGGAAAGATTTCTTCGATCACAACCGGTTTACCAACCGCCGCAAATCCTGCCAGAGTCTCGATCGCCTCGTCAATCTTGCCCGATTCGGGGTACAGGTGCATCGCAATAAAATCCAGGTCCTCGGCCACCAACTGAGGATCAAAACCGGATGTCATGCCGGGTCGATCAAGAGACCAGGGAACGAGTCCGACGGTGATCATGTGGCGCTGATCATGTTTGCGAATTGCACCAACCAACTGGCTGATCCATTGGCGGGCAATGTCAGTCCGCTCTCGCTGCTGGCGATCCAATGAAATGAACTGAACAAAATGCTTGCCCGCAAACGCCGGTCCCAAGTAGTCGGTGCGAACCTTGTCACCACCCGGGACGACCGGTTCGTTCATCAGGTCGTAACAGAATATCGCCGAACTTTCCGCACACGTGCGTGCGACCGATTCCCAAAATACACTCTGAGCCGCCCATCGCTCCTGCTCATTTAATGCGTCGTACCAGCTGGGAACATCTTTTTTGTGGTAACAACCCAGTCCAGTTAGATCGATATAGATCTCGTTGGCTTCAGCCAATTTCACCAAGAGGGATAGCTGATCAAGTGAATGTTGTCGCGGCTCGGTGGGGCTCTGCATGAACTTGCCAAATTGAAGATGAATTCGGACGACGTTCGCACCCAGCGACTTCATCTCCCCAAACGCGGACTCGACGGCCCGCCAGTCATCGTCCCAATAGTCTTCCAGTAGTTTCCCGTCGCCTTCGTGGTCGTAGTTAAAACCCCACGGTACAAACGGCTTACCGGTTTCACTTTCCACAAACCCTTTGCTGTCATCGGACACGCGCAACCACGGCAGTTCGGCCAAAGCGGGAGACAACGGCAGCGCGACGCAAGTCGTCGCACACCAGATGGCAGTAACCAAAACGCGGGATTTTGCAGAAGCGAACATAGCGATCTCTGATGGGTATCCATTGTCAAACGACCGCCCGAGCGACCGAAACCACCACCGGCCCCATCAAGCGTCAACGCTGACCGGCTACCTAGGGGCATCGTCGACAGAATACGAATGCTCTCGAGCGACTTGGAACGCGAACGCGGAACATGCAATTCTGACACATTCGACCTGCAGCGTGTGAAACACGACCGTCCACCATCCTATGCCGATTATCCGGCTAATGCTGGATTTGCGAGTCGAATCGGTCGACGGGAAAGAAGAGGAGACGTCCTCCCATTCCGTTCACCGAGACACCCAGCCATGAAACGGCTCACCGCAAGCTTCATTCTGACCGTGATTCTGACGTCGAGTTCGAGCTCTTGGGCTCAGGATCCGCCGACACTCACAATGCCAGTCTTGCCCGATGGGACTGAGACGGCTGGCCAGCAGACGGCCGAAGCGGTCTTGGAC
>JABDKS010001010.1 GCA_013002105.1 Pirellulaceae bacterium
CACTCGACCAAGCCTTCGCGATCCAGCGCGACCTGTTCACCTTGTTGGGCGGTGAAACGTGAGATGCCGGCCAGAACCGGATACTCAGCCTCTTTTGCGTTGTATTCTTCTTCGGCTCGTTGCATCAACGTATCTGCGACCGATCGAATATCTTCGACTTCGCGAAATTCATCGGGCATCGTTTCGATACCGAATTTGTGTCGCGTCCAGGCACAGAGCATCTGGAGTCCGTAGTCAGCAGCCAACAGCGGTTCGCCTTCGCTCAGGTCCGCTTTCTTGATCTGCTCGTGAGCTTTCCTGATCAGTTCGTCGACCATCTCTTCACGAGGCATTCGTTTGAGTTGATGGTCTTTGTAGTTCGTGGCCAGTCGCGTGTTGGACCAGTTGGCCAGTGCGTGCCAGTTCCACTCGTCTTCCATCCCTTCGGGCAAGTTCTCTTCGATAATGTCGCCCACGGTGACTTCAGCAGCACGCTCGGCTTGATCACGGGCGTACATGTCGGCCATGTTCATGTCCATGTTCAAGAAATCACGTGGTTCCAACTTGCAGTCGAGTTGTTTGCCGGCGTAGTTGGCGAACGATTCGACTCCGTAGTGGGGATCCAAGAAAGTTTCGACGAATTTGTCGATTTGACCGCGGATCAGTTCGAGCACCATTTTTCGTGAACTGTGGCCGTCCAGCAGATTCTGGCGGTATCGATACACACGTTTGCGCTGCTCGTCCATGACTTCGTCATAGTCCAACAGGCTCTTACGGATTTCGTAGTTGCGTTCTTCGACTTTCTTTTGGGCTGCCGCAATTCGGCGGGTAACCAGTTTACTCTCGATCGCCTCGCCCTCTTTCATTCCCAAACGTTCCATCATGCTTTTGACAAAGTCGCCGGCAAAGATACGCATCAGGTCATCTTCGAGTGACAGAAAGAATCGGCTGCTACCCGGGTCACCTTGACGACCACAACGACCGCGCAACTGCAAGTCGATTCGTCGCGATTCGTGACGTTCGGTGCCCAGTACGGAAAGCCCGCCGATCTCGCGAACGACCTGGCCCTCTTCGCTCATTTTTTCCCGCTCGTCGATTTCGCGAACCAGCGCATTCCATTCGTCGTCGGGAACTTCCAGTCTGGTCGGATATTTATGCTGTAGCTGAGCCCAAGCCATCGTCTCGGGGTTACCGCCCAAGATAATGTCAGTACCGCGGCCGGCCATGTTGGTCGCGATCGTCACTGCACCGATACGCCCGGCTTGTGAAACAATGTCGGCTTCACGACCGTGCTGCTTGGCATTCAAAACGGAGTGTTCAATGCCACGTCGCTCCAACAGCGCCGACAGTCGCTCGCTCTTTTCGATGCTCACGGTACCCACCAAAACAGGGCGGCCGGCTTTTTCGATCGAGTCGATGTTGGATCGCGGAACATGCTCGGGAATGCGACTTTCCTTGGTAACGATCGCTACTTCTTGATCGGTTTCGCTCTCCAGTTTTCCCCAGATTTCACTGCCATCTTTCAAGACCAGCACGTCCCACTTGTGGTTCCGTTCGACTTCGTCGGCCAATGCCTTGAATTTGTCTTTTTCTGTCAGATAGATCAGGTCCTGATATTCCAGTCGTTGCATTTCGCGGTTGGTCGGAATCGCGACGACGTCCAGGTTGTAAATCTTGCGAAACTCGTTGGCCTCGGTCATCGCTGTTCCGGTCATTCCGGACAGCTTCTTGTACATCTTGAAAATGTTCTGCAACGATGCTGTCGCAAACGTTTGTGTCTCTTGTTTGATTGGCACGCCCTCTTTGGCTTCGACCGCCTGGTGCAAACCATCGCTCCACTGTCGGCCTTCCATCAATCGACCGGTGAATTCGTCGACGATCACGATTTCGCGATCTTTGACGACGTAGTTGACATCCAATTTGTAAAGGAAGTGAGCCTTGAGCGAGTTGTCGATCAGGTGGGGCCATTCCATGTTGCCAGCTGTGTAAAAACTCTCGACACCGGCTAGTTTTTCCGCTTCACGTACGCCTTCGTCCGTCAACGTGACATTGTGCTGTTTTTCGTCGACAGTGAAGTGCAATTCTTTTTTCAGTTGTCGGGCAACGCGATCGGCTTCGCTGTAGCGGCCCAGGTCCAAGTCGGCCGGTCCGCTGATGATCAACGGAGTACGTGCTTCGTCGATCAGAATATTGTCAACTTCGTCAATGATCGCGTAATTCAGCGGGCCTTGGCACTGTTGAGCGTCGGCTGGAAAACGATCGTCTCCTTTGGCCGCTGGACGCATGTTGTCGCGCAGATAGTCAAAGCCAAATTCGTTGTTAGTTCCGTAGGTGATGTCGCACTGATAAGCGGCTTGTTTGGCAGCGGTCGCCATCCCCGATTGGATCGCGTTGACCGTTAAACCCAAATTCATATACAGCGGGGCCATCCACTCCATATCGCGTCGTGCCAAGTAATCGTTGACCGTGACGACATGGACACCTTTGCCTTCCAGAGCGTTCAAATACGCGGGCAATGTCGCGACCAGCGTTTTACCTTCACCGGTCACCATTTCGGCGATGCCACCGCCGTGCAAAACCATGCCGCCGACCAATTGAACGTCATAATGACGCATATTCAAAAAACGTTTACCGCCTTCGCGACAGACCGCAAACGCGTCGGGCAAAATGTCGTCCAGCGTTTCGCCGTCACGCAAGCGTTTGCGCAGCACATCACTCTGATCGCGCAGCTCTTTGTCGCTGAATGCAGCGTACTTGGGTTCCAATTCGCCAATGGCTTCGGCGCGCTGACGAAACTTGGCAACCTGCCGTTCGTTAGCAGAGCCGAAAACGGCTGTGATGGCCCGGTCGACAGATCCAAACAGACCGCCGAAAAATAGGCCAAGAAAATCCCAAAGTCGTTCGAGAAATGACATCTTGTGTTGAGTCCACGCGTGGTGAATGCGCGAAGAATATCGTTGTGAAAGGGAAGGTTTCGATTAACGCGGCAAGCCGTAACGCAAGTGGTAGCAACTCGGTCAGCAGTGACGAAGGGGGGCCAAACATTGTCGCGAACAGGGGACGAACCAATGGAATGTCGTCTTACTGTTCACCGGCGATTTATTTACCCACTATTCGCACAATTCCAGCGATTATTGCCACAATGAGTCTTGTCGCGGTGAGTTGTCCTAGGAAGGCAAAAGTCATCCCGATGATGAACCACTACCGCTTGCGCACCGACAGCACCCAACGAGCACCGTAGTGTGCCCAAAGGACGGAGCCGGACTTGCATTCATTGCTTGCGCAATGTGCCTAACTGATTCGTATTACTCAGGTTAGGTGTTCTCGTAAAAACGGTCAACTGCGTTTCCAATCGGCGGCGTCGGTGCCCAGGATTCGCGCATCATCCCAGTAAACCAAAGCGTTGCAAGGACCAGCGAACCGTAAACCGCCAAGACGACGTTCATTACGCAGCCTTGGATCAAAGTCGTGACAAACGCGAACACAAAGCTGGTCGATTCGCCGCTGTCCAATGCCACAACCTCTTCAGGCATAAGAC
>JABDKS010000679.1 GCA_013002105.1 Pirellulaceae bacterium
CGCTGATGGTTCGCGACGCTTTGGATGCGTGTGTCGAAGCGGATGCGGCGAAGGCCAAGAACGTCATTCAGCTGGATGACGAGGTCGATGCGTACAATCGAATCGTGATTGATCAATTGATTGGCATGATGAAGGAAGATGTCGATCAGATCGAACCGGCCGTGCACTGCTTCAGCGCGTCACGCCACCTGGAACGGATTGGTGATTTGGCCGAAAATATTGCCGAAGAAGTCGTTTATTTGGTGGATGGTGACATCATTCGTCACCAGCACGGATTGTTTGTCGACACACCGTCGACATCGACCGAGTAAATCGGTTCGGTCGTCTGATTCGCTACGGTGACGAATCATTGCCCAGTTGGACTTCGATTCGACCATCTCGTTGGCGAATCGCAAAAGTCTCTTGCAGTGGTTGCCGGTTGATCGTTTGGATCCCGGTGGCCAGTTCGTATTGCCAACCGTGCCAGGGGCAGGTCACGCATCCGTGTTCCACGGTCCCGCTGGCGATCGGACCCCCTTGATGTGCACACATCCCATCGAGTGCATATAATTCGCCGCCGGATCGAAAGATCGCCAGAATTCGTCCATTGACGACGACTTCGATTGCTGATTCCTCAGCCACGGCTTGTGCATCAGCGACGTCAACCCATTGTGTCGTCATCGATATGTCCCCCTTCCCATTTTCTCCGCGTCCCATTCTCCGCGTCCCATTCTCCGCGTCCCATTCTCCGCGTCCCAGTCTTGGCCTCACAGTCATGCCGACTCACGCTACAATTCCGGATCTGGACGCTCGGGCTAATCAACGACGTATCTTAATCAAATCATCAGGAGCAACCCTGTGACGTTCCCAAACATTCACCTTACTTCGCCCCTCCAAAACGTACTTGGACAGACACTGGGTTTGCTTTTATTGGGCAATGTAATTGGCAATGTAATCGGCAGCGCCACTGTGGCCAGCGCCGACGACTCGCAATCGAGTAATGGAATAATGAAAGTGACCGAGATTGAAGGGATTTCCGAATACCGGCTCGACAACGGCGTTCGCGTCCTCCTGTTTCCCGACCCGAGTAAGGAGGTCGTTACGGTCAACATGACAGTCTTTGTCGGTTCACGCCACGAGGGTTATGGCGAAGCGGGTATGGCTCATTTGCTCGAGCATATGCTTTTCAAGGGCACGCCAGATCACCCTAACGTGCCAAAGGTGCTGACCGAGCGTGGTGCGCGATTCAATGGCACGACCTGGATGGATCGCACGAACTACTACGAGACATTGCCGGCGAGCGAAGACAATCTGGAGTTTGCGCTGGAATTGGAAGCCGACCGCTTGTTGAACAGCTACATCAAGGGCGAGGACCTGCAGAGCGAAATGACGGTCGTACGCAACGAGTTTGAACGCGGCGAGAATTCACCGATTCGAATCATGATGCAGCGGATGCAAGCTGCGGCGTATGAATGGCACAATTACGGCCAGAGCACGATCGGAAACCGTAGTGATATTGAACGGGTCCCGGTGGTCAAGTTGCGTCAGTTTTATCGGAAGTATTATCGACCCGATAACGTGATGGTGATTGTGGCCGGCAAATTTGATCCGGCAGTGGCGCTCGAGAAAATTCAGGCATCGTTTGGTGTGTTGGAGTCGCCCGATACACCGATTGAATCTACGTACACGGTCGAACCTGCGCAAGATGGCGAGCGAACCGTGGTGCTGCGGCGTGTGGGGGACGTTCAGCTGGTCGGGACCGCGTACCATATCCCAGCCAGTAGTCACGCGGATTTTGCAGCCGCTAAGGCGCTGGTATACGTGATGGGCGACGAGCCGAGTGGTCGGTTGTACAAGCAGTTGGTCGAAACGGAAATCGCCAGTAATGTGTATTCATTGGCGTACGCCTTTGCCGAACCGGGGCTATTCATGGCGATTGCCGAGACGCCAGCGGACAGTTCGATCGAAACAGCACGGCAAGCGTTGATCGACGTGATGGAAAAGTCGCTGGCCGATCAACCGGTGACAGACGAGGAAGTGGAGCGTGCGAAGGAGAATATTCTCAAACAACGTGAACTTGCCGAAGCCGACAGCGACAAGATTGCGGTGTCCTTGAGTGATTGGGCCGCGCAAGGCGATTGGCGATTGTACTTTTTGTTTCGTGACTCGGTCGAAGCGTTGACTGCTGACCAGGTGCAAGCGGTCGCGCAGAAGTATTTTGTCCGGAACAACCGCACGGTTGGGTTATTCATTCCCACCGAAAAGGCACAGCGGATCGAAATTCCCGAATCTCCCGACCTGAACGCGCTGTTAAAGGATTACAAAGGCCGCGAAGCAGTGGCCGCCGGCGAAGTTTTTGACCCTTCGCCCCTTGCGATCGAAAAACGAACCGAGCGGGGTGATCTTGTTGACGGCATCCGTTACGCGTTGTTGCCAAAGAAGACTCGTGGCGGCACGGTCACGATGATGTTGACCCTGCGTTTTGGATCGGGTGAAGCGTTGCAGGGGAAAGTTGGCGCGATCGAATTGGTCGGTTGGCTGATGTCCAAGGGGACCGAAAAACTGAACAACCAAGAATTACAGGACGAATTAACTCGATTGCGAGCTCAGTTGTCGATCAATAGCACGGTCGGTTTGGTACAGATGACCGTCAAAACCAAACGCGAGTTCGTACCGGAAGTCATCGAATTGGTGGGCGATGTACTCCGTCATCCACGGCTGGACGAAAGCGAGCTGGAAGTCATTCGGCGACAGGTAATCAGCAGTTTGCAGCAGGGAAGCAACGATCCGCAAGCGTTGGCTCCCAAAGCAGTCCGCAGAAAGCTGGCGCCCTATCCCAAAGAAGACGTACGGTACGTCAAGACGATCGACGAAGAGATCGAGATGTACGAAGCCGTTACCGTGGAAGAAATTCGACAGCTACATGAGCAGTTCCTGAGTAGCCAAGCGGGCGAACTGAGTGTCGTGGGAGACTTTGACGTTGACGAAGTAAAAAACCTTTGGCGAGAACAACTCGCTGGCTGGGAGACATCGCAGGAGTATGTAAGAGTTGGCCGCGACCCGCATCCGGAAGTCCCGGGTTCACTGGAAAATATCGAAACGCCGGACAAGGCGAACGCGATGTTTTACAGCAGTCAGCAATACGAATTGAGTGATGAAGATCCTGCTTACGCGTCGCTGGTACTCGGCAACTTTATTCTTGGTGGCGGATCACTCAGCAGTCGGCTCGCCGACCGGGTGCGTCAGCAAGAAGGGTTGTCGTACGGGATTCGCAGTAGCGTGTCGGCACGAGCGAAGGACAATCGCGTCGATTTTACGATCTATGCGATCACCAATCCGCAGAACAAAGAACGGCTGATTGAAGTCATTCGCGAAGAAGTGGATCGGATATTGAAGAACGGCGTTACCGAAGACGAATTGGAGAAAGCCAAGGCCGGCTATTTGCAAGCGGCCCGGGTTCGCCGAACCGACGACGCGGCATTAGCTGGGAAATTGGTTGGCACCTTATTTAATGATCGCACGATGCAATACGTGGCCGATCATGAAAAAGCAGTCCAAGCTGCCACGGTCGAGAGCGTCAATAAAGCGATCCGTCGGTTCATCGATCCGGACAAATTGGTGATGGCTGCCGCAGGCGACTTTGCTGCCGCAGCAGCCGACCTTGCGGACGCGCTAGACGCGAGCAAGTAGTCAGGTTGTCGTTGATCGTTCGTTTGCGACAAAGCAGTATCCTCTGCGCTGTATTTTCTGTACGCCGGTACGGTCTCTCGCACGCGCTCAACGAGTACATGAGCGAGTTTCCTGTAGGACAGGACCAGTCCTGGCAAAGTCGAGCCAGGAAAGGTCCTGGCCTACGATCTACGATCAGTCTGAAGATGCTCTCGTCGCAAGACTTGCTCGCGTGTCACTGGACGTGACCTATGCTTCAGTATCGGTCGGTATGCGCTTGCTGAACTTCGGACTTGGTTCAAATGTTCGGCCATCGGATCGATGCAACCGTCACAACCGAAACGCTATCGAGCGGACAGCGCGGACGCCAAGGGGTCCGGACCGTACGACGAGAGAAAAATGCAGTTTTTGATCTTTCTATTCGCACTCGCTGCGTTCGTCTGGATGATCCCGATCGTCCACGGCGGCCGCCTGCTTCGTTTGTCGGTGTTGGTCCTATTGGTTGGGACTGCATTTGGGCCCGACTTTTTCGCGATCGATGGCTTCATTCAAATTAGCTTGGACCGCGTCTTGTGGGCCTCGATGCTTGCTTTGGCCGTCGTCCAATTTCGGCTGGGCAATCTTCGCATAGCACGTTTGACACGCATTGATTTTTTGATCGCGGCCATCATCGCCTACTTCTTCCTGAGCGGGATGGGTGCGGGATCTGGGCCGTACATGACCAAGTCGTTCTCGCGTTGGCTATTTTACGCCGTTATGCCGGCGGGGCTGTATTTGATGGCCCGTGTGGTTGAAATCCGCGCCGAGGATATTCGTTGGTTTTGTAAAGTTGTGTTGGGGTTGGGCGTCTACCTGGCGGCCACCAGCGTGTTTGAAGTAGCCGGATACCACTTTGCCGTGTTTCCAAGATACATCGTTGATCCGGATGTTTGGTTGTTCTACGGGCGCGGCCGGGGACCCCTGTTGAATCCCGTCGGCAACGGTTTCATTATCACCATTGGTACCGTCGCCTGCGTGCTTGGATTCTTTTCGTCCGATCGTCGCATGAAATTGATCTATGCAGGTTTATTCATCGTATTGGTGCTGGGTGCGTACGCGACATTGACCAGGAGCGTTTGGATCGGGCTGATTTTGGCTGTCGGTGTGATCGCGTTTGTTTACAGTCCTCGGTGGCTGCGAATTCTCTCTCTGGCAGCGACTGTTTTGCTGGCCGGCGCGATGACAATTGGGCTGAAAGATCAACTCTTAGCATTCAAGCGAGACAAGGATCTGTCAGCGCAGGAAGCGGCCAAATCAATCGAGCTGCGGCCCTTGCTGGCGATCGTTGCATGGGAGATGTTCAAGGACAAACCCATCACCGGACATGGGTTTGGTCGCTACTTTGAACACAGCAAACCGTTTCACGACATTCGGTCGTACAAGGCGCCGTTGGAAAAGGTCAAAGGCTACTACCAACACAACACTTTTTTGGCGATCCTGGTCGATACCGGTTTGATTGGCATTTCATTGTTTGTCGGCCTACTCGCGTCGTTGTGTGGAATCGGGTGGCGTCTGACGCGTGACCGAAAGAGCACACCGGAAATCCGGCAGGTGGGGCTTTTGATGTTGGGGGCGATGGCGAGCTATTGTTTCAACGGACTGTTCCATGACATGATGATCATTCCGATGTCACACATGTTCCTTTTCTTTTTGGCGGGAATCGCGGTGACGGTTTACCAGTATGGGTTCGCCGAGCGTCCGCAAAGAGACGTGCGACGGCAAGCAGCGATGCCTGTACCAATGCTCGGCGGCTGAGCAGCGAAGTCACTTGGCCGCAAGATTCGCTTTGTCGATGAATCGAAGTTCTTGGTACAGCATTTCTACTCGCGGCATCGTATGGCCGTGCTCACTTGCCGTTGCGAGTGGGTTGCCGAAGATCGATTGCAGTTCCATGGGTCGTTGGTTCAAAAAGTCCAACCGCATGCTGCTATCGTACGGTACCATTTTTCGCGTGTTGTCCATTGTTTTTGCGATCATCTCGTCAGGCACAGTCACCCCACAGGCGGCTGCCCCCGCGTGAACTTCGCGTATGATCGCATCGGCAAGGGCTGCTGAGTGGGGGTCGTCGACGATCTCTTTGGTCGATGCGTTCAATGCGACCGACAGTCCGTTGAACGGGATGTTCCACATGAGTTTTCGCCAACGGACCATCGCCAGATCGTCCGAGAGATGTGCGTCGATTCCTGCCGCGACCAGATCGTCGCAGATCTGTCGTGCCCGAGGTGTGATTTCTCGCTGGGAAAATTCACCGAAAACGATTCGGCCAAAGTCCAGATGGTGAATGTGGCCGGGGCCGACTTTATTGCTGCACAAGAAACAGCACCCACCAAGTACCCGATCGTGTCCAACAACGTCGACAGAATCGAGTTCGATATTCAGTCCGTTTTGCAGGACCAGTACGACGCCGCCGTCGCAGGTAGGTGGTGGCAGCAATTGGGCAAGTAGGTGATTGCGCGTGGTTTTGAGTGCAACGATCGTGACGTCGCACGGCGGCAATGAATCAGCGGATTGATGGGCGTTAACGTTGCTAACGTGAAAGTCGCCCCAGATCGACTCGACTTTCAAGCCATGATCGCAAACGTGATCGTAATCGCTGTGCAGTAAAAAATGGACTTCGTGGCCTGCCTTGGCAAGCATGCCGCCGTAGAGTCCGCCTAGCGCACCGGTGCCGATGATCGCATAACTTTGTTTGTCCATGTTGCGATTATAACCGTCGCTGCGCAGATCGTAAGAACCGATGCGGCGCGGTAAGTGTCGGGCTCGCTGCTACTGAGCGATGTCATAGCAATGCAATTCGTCTTGGTCGCGCAAAAACAGTTTCTTGTCCGCGATCACTGGGTGTGCCCAACTCTTTCCATTGTTGGACTTGATTTTGAAGTCGCCTTTCAACTTGTACCCGCTGGGAGTCGCTTCGATCAACGCCATCACCGCGTTTTCGTAACGAAAATACAAATGTCCGTCGGCTGCAACGATCGCAGCCGATCCGGTTCCTGCCCCGCGTTGGGGTCCCCAAAGCACGCGACCACTGACCATGTCCATGCAGAGTGGTAAACCGTTGTTGTGACCGTGCCCCATATAAATATGGTCACCGATCAAGATCATGCCGCCGTGGTGGTTTTGAACTTCGTTGTTGGGTTTGTAATAGACTTCTTGGAACCGCACGCTACCGCGACCGGCAGGCGATAATTTCAACAGGGCGCTACCACCATCGCCGTACCCGGATGAACCAAAAACATAGTCACCTTTTACGATCGGGGTGGGCACGTTGGCGGTGCTGTTGGCGATCCGCGGGTAATGCCAGAGCAGTTCGCCATCGCTGGCACGCACGCCGATCAGCCCTTTGCCGACCAACGTGACATACTGTTTGACGCCGCCGCCGTTGCTGATCACTGGCGACGAGTAGCCGGCGGAGCCTTGTGGCATTTGAGTTTTCCAGAACAATTCGCCGGTGCGTTTGTCCAACGCAACCAAAACACCTTGGTCGCTTCCGGGTGTGCAAATCAAACGATCACCATCGATCAGTGGTGACTCGCTGAACCCCCAGCCGCTCATCATGCGACCACCGAAATCAGATTCAAAATTCTTTTTCCAAACTTGTTCACCATTGTCGGTGTTCACGCACAACAGGATTCCATTGTGTGACAGGCCATAGGCGAGCTTGGATTCAGGATCAATGGTTGGGGTGCAGTTGGGGTCGCTACCGCCGCCACCAAAGGGAGTTTCCCACAGCGGTGATCCTTCACTGAGTGACACGGCGATCAGATTGGTGTCGCCACCCCTGTTACCCATGGTGATAATTTTTCCGTCAAAAATCGCCAGCGAGGAATAGCCGCGACCCAGCTGCGTCGAGGACCATAGTAGGTCGGGCCCGTCATCGGGCCACTGAGATAGCAGTCCGGTCTCGCGCGAAATACCGTCGCTCGCAGGACCGCGCCAGCGCGGCCAGTCGATGGCCGATGTCAGCGTGGATGCGGGCGAGGTTGTGCCGGTTGCGTTGTCCGCGGTCGCTGACCGACGTTTGCGAAAAACCCATCGCTGGTCCGGCCCGCTCAACCGTTTCAGCGGGACGACAACCACCTGGCCGGATTCGCGTTTTAACTGGACTTGATCGCCGTCGACGGCGACGAATTCTGCTTGGATCGAAAATTTACCGGAGATATCGTTCCAGGTGCGAGTTTCTGCGACGCCATCAGTTGGCAAGGCCAATGTGGTGGCCAGTGTGATTACACAACTGGCAAATACGAAACGTTTCATAGGTCGATCCGTTAGGGAAAGGTGGTGGACGTTTGACATCTCGCCGGCGGGTTGAGTGCAGGTCTTACTGTGCTACTGCGTCTGTGCAACTGCTTGGATGGGTTTGATCTTATCGAACAGGGTGTTGGCAATTTTGGCCAGTTCGTTTTTGTCGCGAGCTTGTAGCGTAGGGATGTCTTTGTAGGGACCTCTGCCGATCAAACCGGAATCAAACATCGCGTTGCATCCTTCGGCGCAACCGACCACAGGAATACGGTTTGACAGTGCCGAGTCGACAATGCGAATGACGTGCTGGTGGTTGTCTTTATTCTTGTGGGTGAGGTCCCAGATTTCTCCGCCGATGAAAAAGATGGCGTCGAAATCCGCTGAATCTACATCGGTCAAGTTAATGTTTTCGTAGGGTGCTTTGATGTCCTGCCCAAATTCGTCGACTTCCGTGCCAAAGTTAGGCGAAGCGGTCACGAGATCCATGTTCCGTTCTTTCAGTAGACCGTCCATCACATTGAGTTCGTCTTCGTTAAATTTGCGAGACGACACCAGTACGAGTGCTCGCCCGTCACCACCATTTCGAACCGCGCGGTCGCCGCCGACTCGCATGTCGGCGTACGGCATCTCGATATCCAGTGGCTTGGTCGAGGGCCAAAAGAGTGCCGTTGACATTAGCGTACCGATGACAAGCACGATGCTGACCAGAATCGCCTGACGAGAGATTCGCGATGGGACGGCCGACGCGATCCGGTGGATACTGCCAAAGCGATTTGCTGGTGGCGTGATCGCTAGCACGGATTCGTTGGACTCAAGCGGCGGCGGCTCGGGGGGATGCGATACGATCATCTCTGCGGCTGGTTTGGAGCCTTCGGAGAGTCGCTGCAAATCATCGAGAACTTCGTTCATGTTTTGGTAGCGATTTGCAGGCTCTTTGGCGAGCATTTTTTGGATAACCGCATTGAACTCGGGCGTGATATCGCTCTTCAAGTACGAGCAAAGTGATTGCGGACGTGATTCACGGTGCGCGACCAGTCGTTGCATCACCGTTTCGCCCTCGAATGGCGGCCGTCCCACTGAAAGGTAGTACAACGTGCAACCGAGACTATAGATGTCAGATCGTTCGTCCGCGTTGCGACTGTCCAGAGCTTGTTCGGGTGACATGTAGTCGACCGTACCGATCACAACGCCAGTGTTTGTCATCGCGGCCAGGATTGACGCATCGGGATTATCGGTCACCAAAGTGCTGAAGCGTGCTAAGCCCAGATCGAGAACTTTGACCAACAACGTATCCGAGTCAGGGTCGTGGCTGACGACGATATTGTGCGGTTTGACATCGCGATGAATCACGCCCTGGCCATGTGCATATCCCAGTGCCTCGGCAGTCTGCTGTGCGATATCCAGAATTTCGGACGCGGATAGGGGGCCTTCTTTTTTGACGCGTTTGGACAGATCGTCTCCGTCGATGTACTCCATCACCAGGTAGGGAATTCCATTGGCCTCGTTCGCATCGTGTGCCACAACAATGTTGGGGTGCGTCAGGGACGCCAGTGCCCTCGCTTCGTTACGAAAACGATCGATCACATCCTGGGACTGTCGCCCGGCTGCGTTGACGACCTTTAAACAAACAACACGTCCCATCCGGCTGTGGCGTGCTTTGAATACGCTGCCCATGCCACCCTGGCCCAGCTTGTCCAAAATCGTGTAGTTGCCCAGCACCAGTCCTTTCCAGCGTCCGCGAAGCAGCAGACGAGCTTGAAATGGAGTCAGCTTGTGATTGTGGATCAACCGTTTGGCCAAACCGCTGCTATCGCTGCCGCTCTTGGACCGGTCCCAGCTTAAATCATCGAGAAACTGATCCAGTTCGGTTGGGGGCAGCAGACCGCTGCGTCGTAAGTTGTGGACAAAGTCCGCTTCGGAGATCGGTCGTGTTGGCGCCTTGTGATTGGACGTCGTGTCTTGCTGTGGCGGCGGAGAGTTTGCTGGTCGATGCTGTGCGGTATGGATCAGTTTGGATAAATGAGCATCCTGCGTCACTGCGTTTGGCTGTGACTTGCGGTGACGCGACGCGGGCAGTCCAGCTTGATGATCGCGAGTGGCTTTGAGGGGAGCCAAGACGGGGTCCCGTCGCTTGGCCAAGTCGTCGATGCGTTTTTGGCACGCGGGGCAACCGTCGATGTGGCCAAAAAATTGTTGCGCCTGCTGCTCCAACAAGCTGCCCGACACCAGCTGAGCAAGCTGCTGTGGCGTTGGGCACAGCGTGGTCGGCGTCGGTTTCATCAGGACGACTTGAAGGATCGGGCGGGAGGTCAAAGGACAGCGAAGTCAAAGGGTAGCGAAGTCAAAACTGCTGGGACGATTGCAACCCCGCGGCACGGAACCATGAACGCACTGCCATAACGGTAGGGATCGAATCAGCGTTTGACCCTTGGAATGCCAACAATTCCAAAACGAGACGAAAGGGCAGCGACTGCGGCGTTGGATAGCAAGACCGTTGCATGTAGTTTGCCGGTATTGGGAGGCGTGCTGTCGCGAACGTCTGAATCTGTGATCCATTTTCGTCGCGAGGACGATGGCCGGATCGCCTGAATGTCGATTTCGGAGTCGACCAATCATCAGTCAACTAGATCTTCGAGTACCAAGCGAAGCCGACGCCGGATTCGGTAATTGGCCTGACGAATCGTTTGCGGCGCGACGTCCAATTCCGTGGCGACGTCGGTGGGGCTGCGTTCGTGCAAGGCAACCTGTTCGAACGCTTTCCAATTTCGGGGATCAAATTCGTCTTTGATCAAATCCATGGCCCGTTGCACGATGAAAGCGTCTTCGCTGGCGGCTTGTTCTTCGCTTTCCTCGTCGAACGGATCCGCGACTTCTGCGATCCTGAGTTGTGCATCGGTACCGC
Source organism: Pirellulaceae bacterium (assembly GCA_013002105.1). Next base: position 10,829 of record JABDKS010000679.1, read on the forward strand.
CGGTGGGTGTTGCCTGTCGATTAGCTTTACGAAAATGGTCAACCGTTTTCGTTCGGCAGATTGTTTTTAGCCAGGATCGAAACGAAGCAACTGAACGTCGTGGTTCAAATTTCTTCAGGTTTTTAGCAACCGTTTGGAAGACATCTTGAAAGACGTCGGCCGTGTCCTCTTCGGACAACCCTGCGCTATGACACCACCGTTGGACCAGTGGTCCATACAAATGAACGAGTTGGTGCCAAGCCTCTTCGTCCTCGGCTACCGCACGTCCCAGCAGGCTCATCGAAGTAACATCTGAATTGACGGACATTGCCAGACCCGTTGGAGGGAGAAACGTTCCAGTTGCGATTATACACTGGCGATCCCGTTGCCAATCGGGTTAGTAGGGAACACCGACAGGCAGGGTAAATGTCCCGTGAAATGGTTGCCTTATCAGAAAGTGCCTAATGTTCGCGGCGTTCGCTCACTGCATCACTGAGATCCTGCAAAATCGCCTCGGTATCGTCCCAGCCGATACATGCGTCGGTGACACTTTTCCCGCGAACGAGTTCGTCATCGGATAGATTCTGACGACCTTCGACCAGATTGCTTTCGATCATCACTCCCATGATTCGATGATCACCGTCGGAAATTTGGCTGCAAACGTCCCGACACACATAGCGTTGACGTTTATGGATTTTGCGGCTGTTGGCGTGACTGCAATCGATCATCAAACATGGCGTCAAGTTGGCTTTTTCCAAACTGGCCGATGCCATATCGATGCTTGCCGCGTCGTAATTGGTATGGGTGCCGCCGCGCAAAATGATATGACAGTCTGCGTTGCCAGTGGTGGCAAAGATCGCCGACGTGCCCTCTTTGGTGACCGAAAGAAAGTGGTGTGGACGCTGGGCCGAACAGATCGCATCGACAGCGATCTGGACGTTGCCGCTGGTGCCATTTTTGAAGCCGACTGGGCAGGAGAGTCCGGATGCGAGTTCGCGGTGTCCTTGGCTTTCGGTGGTTCGTGCTCCGATAGCGCCCCAGCCAACAAGATCCGCGATGTATTGTGGGCTGATCAGATCCAGATATTCCGTTCCGGTCGGCAAACCTAGTTGGTTGATATCGCGCAGTAGACCGCGGGCGGTACGCAGTCCTCGATTGATTTCGAAACTATCATCCAATCCCGGATCGTTGATCAGACCTTTCCAGCCGACCGTGGTACGCGGTTTTTCGAAGTAGACGCGCATAACGATCAGCAACTGGTCTTGGTGCTTTTGTTGCTGTGCGGCAAGGAGTTTTGCGTACTCCATGGCGGCGTCGGGATCGTGAATCGAACAGGGGCCGATCACGACAACCAATCGATCGTCCTCGCGTTGCAGAATTCGCTGAATACCCGTACGTGCGCCGGCAACGGTCGCGGCGACATCGGGTTCCACGGGTATCTCTTCCATCAGTTCCCGCGGCGGCATCAGCTTTTTGATAGCGCGGATGCGTAAATCATCTGTGGCGGGTGTTTGCGTCTTTTCGGTCATCGGTAACTGATGGAATGCTTGTTAGAAGTAAAAAGGAATGGGAGATTCGACTATGGTTGATCAGCGAAAAACTGCAACCGGTCTACTGCTCGATCAACCCCCTGTTTTACTACTCATTTTCAGCTTTGTAACGGTTGGTCCGCATCCGCAGCCTGTTCCGCATCCGCCGGCGAGGCGTTTTTCCAAGGCCAGTGATGTTGGCGTGGTGGCCAAGCCTCCCAAAGCCGTGCATCGATGTTCGCGCGGCATTCGCAATGCAACCTCTTTTGCTGCCTGGATCGTTTCGTCCAGTGGGATGACGCAGTCGAAACCAGCAATCGCCATGTTAGCGCATGACAGGGCGTTGCTAGCCGCCATTACGTTCTTTCCCAAACAGGGCACTTCGACCCGGTTGGCAACGGGATCGCAAATCAGCCCCAGCATGTTCTGCATCGCCATCGACGCGGCACCGGTGGATTGCGCGAGCGAGCCATGTGCGAACGTGACGAGTGCAGCGGCCGACATCGCAGCAGCCGAGCCGCCTTCGGCCTGACATCCTCCGACTTCCGCGGCAAAGCTCCAGTGCGTCGCAATAAAAACTCCAATCATCCCGGCTGCCAACATTCCCCTTGCGATCGCATCGTCTGACAACTGCATCGTTTCGCCAGCGGCAATGCAAGTTGCTGGCAGTGCCGCGCAAGCACCGGCGGTCGGCGCGGCGATGATCACACCCATCGAACTCTTTACCTCCATCATCGCAGTGGTGTAGAGCACGATTCGATTGAGCATGCCGCCGTCAAGCAGGCTACGGTCATCCATCATTCGCTGGAATTCGCCCGATTGAAAACCGAGTACACGGTCCTGGTAATGTGTCCCTGCCAAACCCTCTTGGATACTGTTGCGGAGGATGCTGACCAGGTCGGTCATTTTGTTGATGACAGCGGTTTCGCTCAGTGAGCTGCGAGCGGTTTCGTAATCGAGTGCTAGTTGCCAGAGCGGCAGGTCGCGGCCGTCATCGTAGCGAAGCATTTCGGCACAACTTTGGAATGGTACCCGCAGGCCGCGGCGTGACTGCACCGGAAGCACGGGGGCGAGATGTTTGGCAATGCTGTCGGATGCAAGCGGCATGGCCTGGGAAATATCGTGATCAGAAAGTCGCGTTTGTGATTTTATTTGGGTGAACGTGATGTCGTCATCCGTTTGGACGTGAACATCGTCTGCGTTGACTTTCGTTCGCAGAAGTTCCGGATCTTGCGCGGCAGTCTTGTCCCAAATTAGCGTTTCGTGATAATCGCCGCCGATGTCGACCGTGACGCCATCGATCTGTTGAACTTGGAACATGCCGCCGCCGGTCGAAATCGCGATCAATGTGTGCTGGTCGCTGTGGTTGGACAAACTTAATCGATAGGTGTTGGGATGGGCGTCATCAAAATCGCCGTATTCAAATTTCAGCTCGATCCCTGCCTCGCGCAGATGCTCATGTGAATCGGGGAGTCGCGGGTCGTCGGCATCCCAGCCCAACAAGCCACCAAAGAGTCCCATGTCGCTACCTTGACTGGTGTGGGTGGCTGGCAGCGATCCGTTATTGTCGAACTGCACCAAGACGGAATCGATTTTTCCGTCCATCAGATCACGTGCGATTCGCCCAATTCGCAGGGCGGCGGCGCAGTGGGAACTGGACGGGCCCCGCATCACGGGACCGATCACATCGTTAAAAATACTGACGATCATGAAACGCGGGTGGGTTGGTGGATCCAAGAGGCCATCTTGCTTCACATTGTACGTGCTGTGCGTCGCTTTCCCGCGTGCCGAAGTTGACAAACGCAAAAACGGCGGGAAATACACACACAAACCTCAGAGTACGCTTGAACTTTCTTGCCTGCCGAATCGTTCGTAGAAATCGACGAGTTCGTTGCCACAGTGTCCGATGTCCACGCCCAACGCTGTGATTGCACCGGTGGACGTGCCTGCAATCAGGTCAAAGCAGTCACGTAGCTTGCGATCCATCTGCGATTCAAGTTCTTGCAGGAATCCAACGCCAAAGGCACCTCGAATCCCGCCGCCGTCGAATGCCAAAATTTGAAAATGCGACATGGCGTGTCATTCCTGGAATCGATCGCGTGGTTAATCAAAATCGTCTGCTATCGACGTAGTCAGACGAGATCGCCGGGGTCAGTCAGTCGTCGCTTGGCAACGGAGACTTGCGAAAGTGTCCCAGGATCTTTTTGGTTGCCAGCGGAAAAATGCCAAGCAATCCGAAGGCGATGGCGAGCTGCGTCAGTTGCCCGGTCGAGAAAACGGCACCGGCGCCGTCTTGCGCCAGCGTGTTCAGATCGGGGACACGCGATCCGGCGTACGCGTAGACCGCTGTGCCCGGCAGCATTCCTATCTGGCTGACCCAGTAGAACGTTCTGGCTCTCAGCGGAGTCAGGCCCATGACCAGATTGATGACGAAAAACGGGAAAGCGGGAATCAGACGTAATGTAAAAAGGTAGAACGCGCCTTCCTTTTCCAATTGCTCGTTGAACGAGCTTAATCGATCGCCGAAACGGCCTTGTACGGTATCACGCAGAAGGTACCGACTGAGCAGAAAGGCGATCGTGGCGCCGATCGTCGACGCAAAACTGATCATCAGCAGGGCGCGCCAGAATCCAAAGTACCAGCCAAACACTAACGTCAACGCCGCAGCCCCAGGTAATGACAGTCCAGTGACGACTACGTAGACCAAGAAGGCAACGCCATAGACCAGCCAGGGATGCTGATTTTGAAAGTCACGGAGCTGGCTTTCTTTTGTCGCCAAACTCTCGAGTGAAAGTAAATCGCCAAATTCGTAGATGAACAGAGCGATGATGGCCGCCGCCATCACGAACACGGCCGGTTTGATCCATTGTGGGGAACGGGAATCCGAGTCGGCAGTTTTTCCCCGATGATCGGTTGGGTCTCCCCGATGATCGGTTGGAGATTCCGATGGCGGGTGCGAATCAGGCGGCATAGAATTTCTTTTTGGCGAAACTTGTTGGTGGGTAACGGATCCCACAAATTCGAATGTTCAAAACACCGCTTGGATCGCCACGTTAATTTACCGGAAATTGTCCAGGAGGATTTGAGGGGTGGCGAAACTCGGTGACGCCTCGTCTGTATAGTCGGATTCGGAAATCATATCGGAGCCGGTTGGGCGCTCGTCCTGAGGTTGTGGTACCGAAACCCGGGGGTAGCGAGTCAACGACTGATTGGATCGATGAAGCAACCGATGAGTTACGTTACGGTCAGAACGGTCGTGGTTGTGCGCACTGGAGCGATCGGCGGAAACGTATGCTTAGATTTCTTGTTGGGATTACCGTGTTCGCTATCGATACTGCTGCGTTGACAGCGATTTGGATCGTACCGCCGAAAGTATGAGTTTTTGATGTACGCGCTGATGCGACGACTCTTTCGTTTGACCGAGCGACCGTGGAAACTCGGGTTCGCACGGGTTCCGCGCGTTCGAGTCGATGGCGATCATGTGCAGATCGATCACTTCCGCGATTTTCGATATCATCGCGACGGGTCGCACGAGGACAGCTATGCGCGGCGAAGTTTCATGATCAGTCACGTGCGGCATGTTGACTTCATTGTGGTGCCGTTCCAAGGGGCATCGCATCTGGCTCACACGATGATGAGTTTTGGGTTTGATGATGGAAGTCAATTGGTTGTTTCGGTTGAAGCGAGGTTGCGTGAATCACAACACTATTCGATTTGGAAAGGCCTGCTGTGGTCGTATCCGATCATGTACGTGATCGCCGACGAGCGAGATGCCATTGGACATCGAACCGAATTTCGCGGCGACGATGTTTACCTTTATGGGGTTCATGCGACCGACGAAGAAGTGCGGCAATTTTTGCGGAACGTTTTGGAGCGGGCCGAGCGACTGGCCGAGCGTCCGGAGCGTTATCACACCGTATTGAATAATTGTGCGACCAACATCCGTGACCACGTCAATTCGATTTGGCCCGGCCGAGTCCCTTGGGGTTGGGGTGTCTTGTTCTCAGGCCGAGCCGATTGTTTCGCGTATCGACTCGGTTTTTTGAAATCGGACGAAACATTCGAGACGACTCGCCAGCGGGCAAGAATCAATGATCTGGCTGCTGGACATTGGCTCAATGACCAATTCTCGGAGCTCATTCGGTCAAATCGGGTCTGATTCGGCAGACATATCTGGGTCACTGCGCTAAACTGTCCTCTAGGAGTGATCGCCCGGCTAGCCAACGACACCTGTGCGATTGTTGACAAACTGAACACGATTCTGCGGAGCAGAGCTTTGGGTATAGCTTTAGGGTTTTCGGTGCTGATGAAATCGGTGGGGCTGCTGGTCGTCGCTGTATTGCCCATTCGCGTGACCACGACGGACGGGCAGTCTGTTGAAGGCGATTTTGTTGGCGTTCAGCCATCGACGCTGTTGGTCGAAACCGCGACCGGCAAGCAAGAGTTTTCGTTCGAAAACTTGCAATCGATCGTGCCGGTCGATAAGGATGACGACGCAACGGGGCCAACCATTCGGGTCACGCTGGTCGGCGGTTCGCAAATCGCCGTGCAGGATTTACGTCTAAAGAATGATCAGCTTACGATTGAACCGAGACGACAGAAAGCGATCACGATCCCGGTGAAAGAAGTTCGGTCGATTCGGTTCCGTGCTGCGTCGCCGGCAACCGATCCTCAATGGCTGGGGTTGGTCGCTCAAGAATCTCGCGGCGATGTATTGGCGATCCGCCGAGCCAACGATCAACTGGACCCCGCACCGGGTGTTGTCGAGGGCATCGGTCCTGACAACGTACAGTTCGTGCTCGATGGCGACAGCATCCAGGCGCCGATCGAACGAATCGAAGGTGTTGTGTTTGGCGGTGTCGCCAAGGCCGACGTGGCCTCGAAAATTCAGGTGGTTGATCAATACGGATCGCGATGGGCGGTAACCAGGTTGTTACCGTGCCCGAAAGGCGGACCGCTCCATCTGGAACTTTCGGAAAATGTGACGCATCAAATTCCATTGAGTCAGTTGCACAACATTTTTTTTAGTGGCGGATTTACGCTCTTGGCATCCATTGCACCTGCGAATTCGACGTACCAGCCGTACATCGAAAGCAAAGTCAACGAAACACTGCGCAGCGCGTGGTTTGGGCCCAAGGCAAGTGGCGATGATGTCTTGCTAAGCGGAGGTGGGTCAGTCGAGTACCGTATCGACGATGCCTACACGACGTTGGCGGGTAGCGCGCGGCGTGATTCATCGGTTGCCAAAGCGGGAGCAATGACGTTGAGCGTTTTGGTGGATGATAAAGAAGTTTGGCAGGCTAGTTTTACCGATGCGGAACCCAGAGGGTTCGAGTTATCGGTGAAGGATTCCAGGCGAGTGCGCTTTGTTGCCGACAGCGGCGACGACGGAGATCTGGGCGACATGATTCGCGTCACACGACCGAGGTTGTTGAAATGAGCAAGGATCAATGTTGCAATTCGCTGCGATGCAGGTCGTTGTGGATGATGGCCGTTTCGCTTTTTTGCTGGCTGGTTGTGCCGGCCGCTACCCTTACCGCCGAAGGTCCTCTGAAGATCGATCCGGTTCTGCAGCAGGCCGAAGACGATCGAATCGCTGCGATTGAGCGTGCGCGACCTTCGGCTGTCAGCATCTACGTCCCTGGCGGAGGTGGTGGTGGTAGCGGCGTGTTGATCTCGCCGGACGGTTACGCGCTGACGAATTTTCACGTGACCAGTCCCGCGGGTGTTTACATGCGGTGTAGCCTGGCCGACGGAAATGTGTATGACGCGGTTTTGGTTGGCATCGACCCTGTGGGCGACTTGGCGATGATTCGTTTGCTTGGTCGCGATGATTTTCCATACGCCACCATGGCCGACAGTCGATTAGCCAAGGCGGGTGATTGGTGCATGGTGATCGGCAATCCTTTTCTATTGGCGTCCAATCTGCAGCCCACCGTGACCTGGGGAATCCTTAGTGGCGTGGGACGGTATCAATATCCCTCGGGGACGTTATTGGAGTATGCGGACTGTTTGCAAACGGACGCATCGATCAACCCCGGGAATTCCGGCGGCCCGATTTACAACCATCGAGGTGAATTGTTGGGGATTGTCGGACGTGCGTCATTCGAAAAACGCGGCCGCGTCAACGTGGGCGTCGGTTACGCGATTTCGATTCACCAAGCAAAAAATTTCCTCGGTTATTTACGCAGTGGTCGCGTTGTCGACCACGCAACGTTGGGTGCGACAGTCACCACGGATCCCGATGGCGGTGTCAGCGTGTCGAACATTTTGGAATCCAGCGATGCGTACCGACGTGGTTTGCGATATGCATCGGAGGTTCTGGAAATCGATGGCCGGTCCGTGCAGACCGCAAACGATGTGCAGAACATATTGGGAACACTGCCCAGCGGTTGGCGTGTGAAAATGACCTTCCGCGAGCAAGGCAGGTTGACCGAAACACTCGTTCGCTTGCGGAGCGTTCATCGCCAAGACGAATTGTTGGAGAAAATGTCGGCCGCTTTGCCTCCGCCTCCGCCCCGTCCGGGAGAGAAAGAGGGCCCAAGCGAGAAAGAGCAGGGGCCAGACGGGAAGCAGGACGAGCCCGGCGGCAAAGTGCCCGGTCTGGAGGATTTGAAGAAGCTGAAAGACAAGATTTTGAAGAAGCGACCGGCGAAGAAATATCCCAAGCACGTCGAAGCATTGTTGGAGGCTCGTCGCGGCTACGCAAACTATCACTTCAATGTATTGGAGCAACAGGATTTTATTCGCGAGTTACGCCAACAGGCTCCGCGTGGTAAAGCGGGCACTGACGAAATCTGGTTGATCAAGGGATCGACCGAAGGTGCCAATCCGCAGTCGGTCTCGATTCAGATCGAGTCCGGCAACATGGCATTGGTCGTTGGCGAAACGGCGTTAGCCTCCAAAACGAAAGCCGATTTGTACGATGGCGTCGACTCGCGCAGCGTGGCTGGGATTTTGCCCGCGTTGGACGCGTGGCGAAGGATGCTTGCTCGTGGTCCGAAAAAGTTTGGCGAAAGCTATTACCTGGGAACGATGCCGCTAGCAGGTGAGCGGCCATTGCGAGATTGCATGGTGGCGATGGATGGGGAACTAGAAGTGCGCTGGTTGAGCCATCCGGAGAGTCATCATGTCGAAGTCGTCGAAGTTTTTGCCGACCGCGATGAAGACCCGGCGGAGTTGTGGATCGGGCGTGACGAAACGGGAGCACCAACGACGATGGATCTGCGTTACGGGCTCGATTCCGTGCTTCGATTCCAAGTTACGTCGTGGGACAAACGACCGGTAACCGCGCCGGTCGACAAAAATAATGCCGCAGCGGAGGACAAGTCATGATTGTGTCCGCTTGTCTGCCATCGGCTGTCGGCCGTTTGATCTTTGCGCTGACCGTTGCGTTGATGATTGGAAATCTATTTGCGTTTCCTTTGTCGGCACAACCACCTTTGGACAACGCCGCCACGCAAACGCAGAAAAGAGTGGTGAAGATTTATGGTGCGGGCGGATTGGCTGGCTTAGAAGCCTATCAAAGCGGTTTTTTGGTTTCGCCCGAAGGACATGTTGCGACGGCGTGGAGCTATGTGTTGGACGTTGATCCCGTCGTCATTTTGGATGATGGCCGCCGATTCGAGTCCAAAATTGTTGGTTTCGAACCTTCGTTGGAATTGGCAGTGTTGAAAATCGATGCGTCGGCGTTGCCGTACTTCACTGTCAGCAAGGAATCGACGGTGCAGTGGGGAGATCCGGTGATCGCGGTCAGCAATCTGTTCGGCATCGCGACTGGCAATGAACCGGCCAGTGTGATGCACGGCAGCGTTGCTGCTGTGACGGAATTGGACGCGCGCCGCGGCACATTTAAAACTCCCTACCGCGGCAAAGTGCTGATTTTGGATTTGATTGCCAACAATCCAGGTGCTGCTGGCGGCGCCGTCGTCAACGCGAAAGGAGAGTTGGTCGGCATGCTGGGAAAAGAGTTACGCGATGCAGCGACCGGTGTCTGGTTGAATTACGCCTTGCCCTCGGATGCGTTTCGGTCCGCGATTGGCGACATTATCGCCGGCCGCAAAACGACGGTCGCCAGCGAGTCCGATCCGATGTTGGATCGCAACAAGTCGCATAATTTGGAGACGCTGGGATTGGTGATGATTCCCGATGTCTTGGAAACCACGCCGGCGTACGTTGATGATGTGATCCCCAAGAGCGCCGCGGCACGAGCTGGAGTTCGACCGGATGATCTGATCTTACTGATCGACGGTCGTCGGATCGAAAATCAGCGATCAATGCGACAGTTGCTGCGGTCAATTGATCGGCGAGATGAAATCGAAGTGACGGTGAAACGCGATATAGAAATCGTGCCAATGATCTTACGGCCCTAATTTGCCGGCATCAGGTGCGTAGTCACACGTTGGTCGTGTAGCCCGGCATAACGCGGCTGATTGCGATGGATATTTTATTTGTTGGTAACAGGTAGGGACGTGTGTCCCAAGGCAGAGAAAACATGATTCCGGTACGAGTATTTCGATTTTCGCGGATCCCATTGGCGTTGACATGCGTTGCAATCGTCGCAGTTTTGCTGATCGCGTCGTCGGGACGCGCTGACGATGGTGTCCGTGCGGACGATCAAACGTACCGTGCGGCGATGGCCGATGCCGTGCGAAACGCGGCGAACGAGTTTTTGCCTTCGGTCGTCACTATCGAAATCATTGGTGCCGCGGCGGGCGGCGAAGGCGAAGTGGAACAGGATGCGCCGACATCGGGTGTGATTGTTGACGACGATGGATACGTGGTCGCATCGAGCATCGTTGCTGGCCGGCCATCGGCAGCGATTTTGGTGGTATTGCCCGATCGCACCAGGCACGCCGCGAAAGTGGTGGCGCGCGACCAACATCGTGATTTGGTCCTATTAAAGATCCAAACGGACAAACCGCTGCGGGCAGTCACCTTGCCCGACAAATTAGATGTTCAAGTCGGCGAGACGACCATTGCGGTCGGCCGTTACGGCGCCGACATGTCGCCGATGGTCAGCACAGGTGTGCTCAGCGCGGTCGAACGACTTGAGGGCATCGCTTTGCAAAGCGACGCGCGAGTTTCCGCGGCGCTTTATGGCGGACCGCTGATTGATTTGCACGGAAATTTGCTGGGTGTTCTGATCCCGGCGGTTGCCAAGGGAGGTGCTCCGGATGCGACGAGTTGGTACGACTCGGGGATTGCATTCGCCGTGCCCGCTGACGTGGTCAAGCAAAAGCTCGATCGCTTAAAGGCGGGCGAAGAGATCAATCGTGGATTGATCGGAATCGTGCCGAAGTCCGACGATGCGATTAAGGCAGGGACGGAATTGGCCGCGGTTCGGATGCGTTCGCCCGCAGAGAAAAACGGTTTGAAGGCGGGCGATGAAATCGTCGCGGTCGCTGGGCGACCAGTGACCCGCTTTCAACAAATCAAACAGATTTTGGGTCGATACGACGCAGGTGAAACAATCAAAATCGAGTTCAAACGGGGCGAGAAAGTCGACGCGGTTGAAATCGAACTGGTCGAAAGCATCCCACCGTTGCAGCCGCAGCGACTGGGTGTGATTGCCAGCGAAGCATCGGTCCAAAACAGCGACGCTGACACAGCGGACGAGCAAGCGTCAAGCGATGAAGACACAGCGGACGAGCAAGTGTCAAGCGACGACGACACTGCGGACGAGCAATCGTCAAGTAACGGAGACACAGCCGGGGATGATTCGGATGCCGACGATGCGTCGGGTCCACAAACCGATGATGGACCCGAAGAGCGGATCCAATTGGTCGTCGACGCGGTTGTCCCAGGTTTGCCTGCAGAGGGTGCTCTTGAATCGGGCGATGTGATTGTCAGCGTCGATGGAGCGGAAGTGACCGAAGTTCAGGCACTGCGACGACGAATGGTTTCGGCGGAACCCGATAAGCCGCTGAAGGTCGTGTATCAGCGCGACGGCAAGCAGGCCGAGGTTGCGTTGACGCCTGCGACCATCGCGGGTGATGTGGTGACGGATGTTCCCAAAGCGTGGACGGAGCGAAGTGAGAAAGAATGGACGATTTCACCATTGAAGTTGCCCGATGTTGGCAACACGGCTGCCTTTGTGCATCCCGATGATAGTGAGGATTTGCGGCAGTTGGGAATGCTGGTGTTGTTGTTGAATCCCGGCGATGGCACTCCCGAAGAAACGCTGAAAAGTTGGCCCAACTTGGCGCGTGATCACGGGGTTGTTGTCGTTGCCGTCGCACCCGAAGCGGACGAGCGTTGGCGTCCCAAGGAAATCGATGTCGTCACGCGAATGGCCGCTTCGGTCTTGAAGAAGCTTTCGATCGAAGAATCGGCCGTGGCCGTCGCAGCGCAGGGCGCACTTGCCGGTGGAAAGGCAGAAGCGGCCGATTCGATGGTGCTGGCCGTCGCGATCTCGGCCAGCGAGACGTTTTTCGGCGCAGCAATGTCCGCGCAATCTCGCCCACCGGCGGTCCGCTTGCGAGAAAACGAGGCAGATTCCTCCCTGCAGGTTTTGCTACCAATCAAGACCGAAGACGATCTGCCAACGTGGGGCACGACGCTTAAAAAAGTCGGGTATCCCATCGTGCTCGGCGGCGATACGGATGAAGCCACGCTACTAAAATGGGTTCGTCTGTTGCAAATGATCTGATTTGCAAGTGCAATAGGCGCACGAATCAAGCGCCGTCACCTGTGGCGGCGACGTTGTTAATGAGGCATTTGTCTTTCGCTTGTTCGACTTTGACGTAAAGGCTTTTTTCGATGTTATTTCGCGTCAGTGCGTTGTTGTTGTCGATGGTTATCGTTCACGCTGTCTTTGCGCAGTCGGGGGTGAGCGAGCTGGATGTGTCGGTTGACGAGGCAACGGTGGAGACAACGACGTCGACCGACAACCAAATACGGCGATGGGTCGAGCAATTGGACTCGCCAAAGTTTTCTGAGCGAATGAATGCGACCCGGCAATTGGAACGTGCTGGTGCAGCGGCGATCAAGTCGCTCGAGCGTGTCGTGATCAATGGTCGCGGCGATGCAGCGGATCGCGCATTGGAATTGCTGAAGAAGAATTTCGAGAGTGGCTCGCCCGCCTTGTCCGAACCATCGCGCGCCGCGTTGAAGCGAATTGCCAGCGACGAAAATCACCCGTTGGCCGACGCCGCTGAAAAAGTGATCGCGCCGGTCTCGGAGCCACCCGCCTCGGCAAACAGAAAAGCAGTCCCTCGGCTGATGCCGCCACCACGGATTCCTGGTCAAATCAAAGCTCAGGCCAAGATTCGCATCACGATGCGATCGGTCAATGGCAAACGCGACATATCCGTCGAACAGGACGGCCGTAAATTTCGATTTCGCGATTCTGACAACGGAATAAGAGTCGATCGTCCCGATGGCAACGGGGGCGTAAAGACAACGCAGTACAAGAATGCCGACGAACTGAAGAAAGCGGACGCGGAGGCGTATGGCATCTATCAGCAGTATGGCAAGAATCACATTCAACTGCGTTTCAACGGCGCGGGTGGGTTGCCGCAGGGAATTCAAGTTCCGGGTATTCAGGTCCCGGGTATTCAAGTTCCGGGGATGCCTCCGAATTTCCAGATTCCGGCCTTTCCCCAACCAGGGATTCAGCCGTTTCCCAGACGGACGCTGCCATCACTGCAG
>JABDKS010001086.1 GCA_013002105.1 Pirellulaceae bacterium
CAGTACCATTGAAACGATTGATTGATGTACGTCACAATCGATACAACCCCATTTGGTGTCTCATCTGTATCTCATCAGTTTCTCGACAAGGCGATTCACGGTGCCTGACAAAACCGACGTGCACAATAGCCGGTCAAGGGATTCTCAATCGGATCCGATGCAACCCGGCCGTCGCCCCTGGCGTCGATTGTTCAGCGTCGTAGTACGTGCGGCGGCCATCGGTTACGTCGCAGTGATGCTACTGCTGGTACTATTGGAAAGTCGTCTGGTTTACCCCGGTGCCTACATGGACATTCCACCGCAACCAACCGAGGGCATTGTCACTGTCAAGTTTCAGTCGGCCGACGGAACCGGACTGACCGGCCAATTGTGTGAGCGAGAGGGTGCGACCGAGACAGTCTTATTCCTGCACGGCAACGGAATCACCGCGGCACGTGAAGCCCCCCACATTGCATGGCTATCACAGGAACTCAATGCCAACGTATTTTGCGGCGAGTACCGTGGATTTGACGGTTTGCCAGGATCGCCCCACGAACAAGGCCTGATCGAAGATTCACTGGCAGCCAGAGACGTCCTATGTGAACGCTACCAACTTGCTCCAGGTGAAATAGTCGTCTACGGACAGTCACTTGGTGGCGGATGTGCTTCCGCGGTAGTCGCCTCGGGCGGTGCAAAACTACTGATCCTCGATAGGACGTTTTCGCGTGCCGTTGACGTCGGCGCCGAGCAATTCTGGTTCTTACCGATTCGTTGGCTGATGCGAAATCAATTCGATTCGATTGCCAGGATCGCAAAGTACCGCGGGCCGCTGATACAAGTGCATGGCACAGCTGATGAAATCATTCCGATTCATCATGCAAAGTTGCTGCATCACGCGGCATCATGCGACCCGAAGCATTGGATCGAAGTCGCAGCGATGAGACACAACGATTCGATGCCACCGTCCGCTTGGAAGAAGTGCAAAGTGAAGATTCTCGAGTCACTGGAAAAGACGACGCCGTCGCCAACTACTTTGACACCGTAAGCTGATACATCAAGATGGCCGCCGCGACTGCCGCGTTAAGACTGTCGATCCCAAAGTGCATCGGGATGCGAATGCAGTCGCTCACCAGTTCCTGAATATCTTGATCGATTCCCCGAGCTTCGTTACCAACCAAAAGCAGCATGTCACGCTGGTCGGCGACCCATTCGCCCGCTGGGATCGCACTCTGATCGATCGTGCTTGCGATCGTACGTATGCCTGAATCGGCCAATCGCCTGAGATCGTCATCGGGCGCAACCAATCGGTAGAAACGGTGCTTGAAAACCGTGGCCATGCTGACACGTATCACTCGCCGGCTGAACGGATCGATCGTGTTGGGACCAATCATGATTTGATCGACACCCAGCGCAGCGGCGGTACGCAAAATACTGCCCAAATTTTCTTGCTCGGTGATTCCCAGCAGCCCAATCGCTAATCGCCTCTGGATTCCCGCTGCGGCAAACTCGCGGGTTGTGCCGAATGGTTGGCGTCGACCGCATGCCATGACACCACGATGGAATTCGAATCCCACGACTTGATTCATCAGTGGGGCTGGCATCGTGTAGACGGGCACACGAGCCGGCAATGCTGAACAATACTCCGCGCCTTTGCCTTCCTGCACCAAAAGCGACTCCACTTCGTACTCGCTTTGGATCAACCGACGAACCACCAAATGCCCTTCGGCGATGAACGTCTCTGAGGATAGCGATCGCTCCGACGCGGCGCGTGATTGACGAAGATTGACGTAATTCTTCAGTCGCGGATCGTTCGGATTGTCGATGCGGATTGGCGTCGTCGCCACGATGGTCGCTTTTTAACGCAAGTTTCGATCAATGGTCACGGCCACTATCCTACGATCCCGACCCACCCTCCGCACGGGTACGTGACGGCTTCGCCGACCCAGCTTGTCGTAGTGCGCATAAAAAAAGCCCTTCGATCACCTGCAAACATCTTGTTCATGGGGCGATGAAACAAAGACGCTCGAACGCAGGCTTTCGGAGGGCTCGAGTGCATGCCGAACCGCGAATTCGGGCAAAACGGACTTGGCATGCGAGCGAGTCAAAAAATTTCGGGGGCATTCGACTCGCCGTGAGCATCGAGTCGAATAAGACGACTCGTTGTCACTGTCAAAACCATTCCACATCCCAATCCCACCTGTCGGTTTTCCGTCATCGAAATGGGTAACAACCCTCACTTGGCCATCGGTCGCAACAGTCGGTACGATTATGCCGAGCAACGGGAGGCACCCGACCAATATCCCTGTGTCGGCGAACTGGTCGTGACACGCAACGGCCAGACGCTTTCTAATGCTGACTTGAGAACAACTTTCACCTCGAACAAGGATCCAATGTGACAAGTTCGTCCCATACCGTGATTAACGACGAGATTCAGATCGATGGTGAACTGATCAATCGCCCACGAATCGGCATCCTGACGTCCGGTGGCGATTGCCCCGGTCTGAACGCCGTCATCCGGGCGGTCACGAAAACCGGCTTTTGGCTTGGCTATCAGGTGATCGGATTTCGCGACGGTTTCGAGGGACTCGTAGACCCGATTCGCTGTGAAGTCCTGACACCTCAGTCGACTTCGGGAATCTTGACCCAGGGAGGTACGATTCTGGGATCGACCAACAAGGGTCGCTTCGGTGCCCGCACAGGCGTCAGCGGCCGCACCGAAATCGATCCTGCTCTTGTTCAACGCGTGGCAAAGACATTCGAGCGTTTGAGTTTGGAAGGCTTGGTCGTGGTCGGTGGCGACGGCTCTTTGTCGACCGCCTTACAGTTTCACGAGGCCGGTCTCCCGGTGGTCGGCGTCCCCAAGACAATCGACAACGATCTAAAATGCACGGCCTATACATTTGGTTTCAATAGCGCGGTGCTGTGCTGTGCCGATGCACTGGACCGACTGCACACCACAGCCGAAAGTCATGGTCGCGTCATGGTGCTGGAAGTGATGGGACGACACACCGGTTGGATCGCGTTACACGGTGGTATTGCCGGTGGAGCAGATGTGATCCTGATTCCAGAGATCCCATGGACCTACGACAACATCATTGCCAAGATTGAAGAACGCAAGCAACTGGGAAAATACTTCACTCTCATCACGGTTGCCGAAGGCGCCGCTCTGCCCGATGGTCGATTGGTCAGTGACGCCGCGAAACAAGTCAATATGCAAGTCAAGCTGGGCGGCATCGGCCCCGTCGTCACCGCCGAACTGGACAAATTGATTCATCAAGAAGCGCGATGTGTTGTCTTGGGCCACCTGCAACGCGGCGGGGGTCCGACCACCTTCGATCGTGTTCTTTCCAGCCAGTACGGAGCACACGCCGTACGACTGATTTTTCAGAAACGATTTGGTCAAATGGTTTGTTCTGACCCGCCACACATTCAATCTGTGCCAATCGCTGAAGCTGTCAATGCGATTCGGACAGTCGACCCGAATGGTTCCGCGGTCCAAACCGCTAGGGGGATGGGGATCTGCCTTGGCGACACCGCCGGCTATTCCAATCCCTTTACCATGGATAACTAGACGATGAATAACGAGAGCATGTCCATCGTCGATGTGGATTGATTGTCGGCCGGGATCGTCATCGGCAAGGTCCCGCCTGGAAACCTGCTGGCCGAGAGAAATCGGACGTTGCGGTCGCGGGAGAAGCTCACGCAATCGTTTTTGATAGAAAAGAAAAAGAAACGGCGAAGCTGTACGCCCAAGTACAGCCTCGCCGCTCTATATCAAAAACCACGAAAGACATTCCGTGTCTCGTTGCAATCCCACACCACAACGATTCACGGAACTCCGTCCGTCTACAAGCGTCGAGTCAACCACTCGATTGACCCTCGCCGGTATCGTAACAAATCGGTCGATTGCATCGCTCGCTCGGGTCGTAACCTTCGTTTGGTCACGAAAGTACCGATTGGTGGCCGCCACATTCTGTCTGTATCAGTCACCCCGGTCACGGTGACTTTACCGCCTACAAGTGACTTTGCGGGTGACCGACCCAGTGGATCACATGAATGAAAACGCGAATTTCACGTCTCGACAGCACTCACGCTTGCAAGCAATATGAACTTGGCTCCGCTGAATTCCCTTTGTGAGACAAATGAAATGTTGAAACAACGAAAACTACACCGAAAACTGCTGACTCTGATTCTGCTGACCGTTGCCTGCGTCTGCGGGGATACCCTCGCGTCAGCGGCATCCCCGACGGGTCGCTGGAGTGGCGGATGGAGCAGCGAATCAAGCGGCCACAAAGGCCCCCTGCGTGCTCGCATTCGCCCCATCGGACCGGATACTTACCGAGCCCTTTTTGTGGGACGCTTCGCTGGTGTCGTTCCGTTTGTCTACCCCGCCAAACTCCAGCGCGTGCCTGGTACCTCGCACTGCTATACATCCAGCCAACGGCTTCCACTGTTGGGTACCTATCGCATGACGGCAAGTGTCAGCAGCAATCGATTCTATGCAAGATTTCGTGGCAAGAAGGATGTCGGTACCTTCGACATGTCTCGCTAGCATGTCCGAGACCGGGAATCCTGGCAATGATCAAATCGACTTCCCGCTCAAGCACACTAGATCGTTTCCGACGCGAAGCAGTAAACGACCGTCTGCAAATGCCGGCGTTGCGCCGACGGGACCGCCAAGATCAAATTGGCCGATCTGCTGAAATGTCTTCTCCGCACGAAGGATCGTGGCCCGGCCATCCAAGCTGATCAATAACAATTTGTCCCCAACCACAATGGGCGATGCGCCATGATTGCCGCCGACGCGTTTTTGCCAAATTTGATCACCGGTCGCCGCATCAATACAGGACGCGATCCCTTTGTCATCGACCATGAATAGCAATCCATCTTTGACAACGGGCGTGGGAACGTACGGCGCCGCACGTTCAATACGATACACCTCATGGGGCCGCTGTTCGGATGACTTGGGAATCCGTACCGCCACCAAATGATTGCCGCCGCCACCGCTGCCCGACGATCCGATAGCGATATCACCCACAATCAGCGGAGTACTGCAACACCGCATCTTGAAAACCTCCAAGTTCCACAACGAATTACCTGTTTTCAGATCAAGACCGAATAATCCGTGTCCAGTATCAGCAGCGATGACTTGGGTGACACCGCTGGGTGATTCGTAAATTGCGGGTACGCCGTAGCAGCTTCGCGTCGTCTTCAGCGGTTTTTCCCAAACCGTTTTGCCCGTTGTTCGATCCACTGCAATCATTCGACTCTTTCCGGCTCGCTGGCCCGGTTTTAATTGGTCAGCTTGTTGCGAATTGAACAGCAGCACCATCGACCCAACAATTCGCGGCGATGTACCAAATCCGTGTTGACTTTGCCACGTACCAAAATCCCGTGACCAAACTTCCTTGCCTTGGTGGTCAAAACATTTCAAGTAAGTGTGTTCGGGGTTACTCCAGGCAGCGAAAATGCTTTCCTCGTCGACCGCTGGCGTGCTTGACGCAAACGTGTTGCGGGTATGCAGACGATGTTGTGGGTGTGGGTAATCGGTCGACCACAATCGCTTTCCATTTGCCAAACTGAATGCCTGCAGCGAGATCTCATTTTTGTCGGGACGGGAAACCAACAAAAAAACATTGCCAGCGTAGACAACCGGCGATCCAACATCATAGGCACCAAGATCCTGACGCCAGGCGTAGTCCTGATCGGACCACTCATCGGGCAGCTCGCCATTGGCGACATAACCTGCGCCGGCGGGGCCGTGGAACCTAGCCCAGGATTGATTGTCATTCGCCTGGATCGGTTGGCTGACGAGACAGCAGATGAAAATCAAGATGCCGGAAATAGCGACGCCGGTTGTGACTCGGAACATGGCGGTGAAGTGGTCTTACAAGAGGAATCGAAATGTAGGGCTGAACGGCAGCGGCGTTCTCGTCGAACGATTGTTAGCCCTAGAGACGAACCAAGGATCCAGTCCCTGCGGCCGACCAACTGTATTGCTTGTGACGATTACAACGATCGGTTGCCAGCGGAGGCTGCCATTGTAAACGAATCACGACCTACCGCAGTGGCAAGCGTTGTCTGCGGGGTACGTTTTTACAGCGAATCGCACCTCTGCCTCCAGCAGACAGCCTCTCCTTCGACAACGCCTTCCTTTTGTCCACCATGTATCACGTCGAACGAACTTCGGACCTTTCCTCGCTGCTAGCCCAGGCAGACCTATGGAATGACCTTGCGTGCGGCATCCCGTTTCGCGAGACATCCTGGATAGCCGCTTGGTGGCGACAGTTCGGGCAGGGGCAAGAGGCGTACATCTTGGTGGCACGCGACCAAGACAACGCGGTTCGCGGAATCCTGCCGCTTTACGTGCGAAACCAATCGGGTAGCTCGCGAACCTTGGCGATGATTGGTGACAGCATTGCCTACAGTGACTACGTGTCAGTCCTCGCACGACCAGACGACGGCGTCGAAGTCGCGAAATCGTTCGGGCAGTTTTTGGCCAACCATATTGGCTCCAATGATGGTTGGGACATGATCGATATCGATGGCGTCGTCGAGGGCGACCAGCCAATGACCGCATTGATGAGAGAGTTACGTGATGGCGGATCGATGGTTCACGCCCATTCGCGAATGAACACCTGGTTTCGACCGCGTGAGGCGAACTGGGACGATCACCTGAAACGATTCAGTAAGACGCAACGTCGCAAAATGCGGCGTTGGAGCGAAAAGGTAGGTACGGTTGCGGGTTTGGAAAAACACCTACCCGAGTCAATCGATGAGGCCTTGTCGAGTCTGGACGCCCTGATTGACCTGCACCAACGGCGATGGAATAGCGTGGGCGAAGCGGGCAGTTATGCGTCTGCAGCGTTTCGCGAGTTTATTGTCGACTGCACGACCGACTTCTGCAGTCGCGGCCGACTTCACCTGCCCACTTTGACCTTTCAAGGACGGCCGGTCAGCAGCGAATTGCATTTCGTCGGTGGAAACCGGCGTCTGTACTGCTACAGCAGCGGATATGACATCCAACAAACAGAACTGGAACCAGGCCGAATCTTAACGGTCGAAACGTTACACGATCTCTACCGCCTGGACTTCGACGGTATCGATTACCTGCGCGGCGATGAACCCTACAAGAAGCGAATGTCAGCCGCCCCGACACGCGTCCTCCGCGTGCTAGCGACGGCACCCTCGCTGTTGCCCCGACTACGGCATGCCGCTTGGTGGACCGGTTTTGAAATGAAACAGTGGATGCGACGCCGAACGGGTCGCAAACTGGTCGAAGTCGTTGACCTGGCCTGATCACAAACCTGGGTCACTCGCGATATTCAATCAGTTGCTCCAGTGTTTGCTTCGAACAAAAAAAAGGCCGACGACCATTCATTGGCACGTCGACCTTTTTGATTAGCAGCAAGCGAGCTGAAACCAGCTCGCCTCAGATTGACTTATCGACCATATCGTGTTGGAGCGACATTCCGCGGGTAAAGCACAGACGATCCCGATCGCGTTGGAGCGGGTTTGGCTGCGGCTGCGGGGTTCGTCTTTGCTGTCGAACGACTGTTCGGTGCAGGTGCCGCTGCTGGAGCCGCTGGCTTCGCAGGCAAGCTGGTTGCGCCGGTTCGAGCGTTGGCCAAGATCCAACGTTTGCCATTCAGGCCTGTGTGGGAATTCCACGTCAACCCAGGAACGAACAAAATCGATTCGATGTTTTGACCATTGATGGCAGCGTTGCCCCATTCGGTTTCGATCGTCACGAGTTTGACATCGGTTGCACCGGTGATCGAGTCACCGTTGAGCATAACGACGGTCGTTGATGCATTGTCAGCCGAAGCAAAACGGATACCGGCGACTTCCGAAAGTGGAATGCTGGCGACACCAAACGAGGTACGCATTTCCAGGGCGGTCGAGTCCATTAGCGTACCAGACAGCTTGGTCGAGCCGATCAAGTCTGCAGTGATGCTAAGTGGGCGTACTTTTGCGACCGACTTCGCGACGGTCGCGGAGGACTTAGACTTGGCGGCATCCGCTTTGTCGTCGGCATTGGCGGTGGGTGCAACGAAGGATGTCAGTGCGGCCAAGGCAGCAGCGGCAACTACGTTGCGGATAGAGAAAACAGTTTTCATCGAGAAACTCTCCAGGAGAAAAACACAGGTGTGGAACCAATTGAGTTGTGTATGTCGCGGACAGGTGCGACCCGTAGGACCGAAACTAGTTCGCCCAATGGGGGAGTCACTGAAATCCGTGAAAGAATCACCCTGATTGAACTTCGACCGCAAGCAGAATCATTGCACCCGTTAAAACCGGAACTTTGGGCCCGTCGGAAGTCAGTTCAGCGGCACCGGCGCATAAAAAAACCGCCGCTACCAGTTGCCTGATAGCGGCGGTCCCAACTCAACAGCAGGTTGCTCCGCTGTGAATCCTCGTGACCGCAAAGGGTCACTTTCTACTGTACTGGTCGCTCTGGATCGTGCTCATCGCACGATCGTCAGCGACTAATTGCATCCGCAAGGCGATCCGGCTGGAACACCGCATCCGCCACACGCTGGTGCGATCGTCGCGGCAGGTGCACATCCACATCCCGCAGCACCACTACCGATCACAGCACCGCCGGCAGGAGCGCCAACAGCACCCATGCCCATCGATGCACCATTGTCGGCGGCCGAGCAAGGACAAACGCCCTGTTCTTCGACGACACGCGGCACCATCTTGCAAACTTGAACCTGACGTTCTTCGGTTGCTGTGTAAGGAACCTCACAGGTGTACTCTTCGATTTGCTCTTCAGGGCAGCGCTCGTATCGCGTTTCTTGATATGCCTCTTGGACATACTCAGGAACGTTGTACGTGTAGCTGATTTCCTTGGAACGTGGCTCGGTTTTGTACGTGATGTGAGGAATCGTTTGCGTCTTGGTCTTCGTGACGTACGTCAATTCCTTTCGCATACGAGTACGAGGCTCTTCGACGTACTTGACTTGCTTTCGCATTCGCGTTCGCTCTTCGTCTACGTAGACACAAGCCTTTTTAGTACCGGTACGTTGCTCGGCACGGTAAACGATTCGAGTGCACTCGTAAGGTACTTGTGTGACCTGTTGCTCGAATACCGTATACGACATGACTTGATCACGATTCTCTGTCGAAGCGACGGCAACTTGTTCCGTCTGAACGTTTGGAACCCAGACCTTTTGAGTCATCGTCGTAGTACCGCAACCGGCTCCACCAGCTCCAGCTCCAGCACCAGCACCAGCAAGTCCGCCGGCACCTGCTGCGCCAGCAGCCGCTGGTCCACATCCGCCGGCACCCGAACCACATCCGGCGGGAGCTGGACAGCAACTTACCGTCGCGCATCCGCCGCAACGACTCGATCCACAACCACCGCAAGCTGACTTGCAACCGTGATGACCGAGCAATCGTCCCAACAGACCTCCACGACCAGCTGAACGTCCACCGCCATTTCCATAGCCGTAGCCAGCACCAGGTCCCGCAGCAGCTGCAGGAACCTCGACGATGCGATCTTCCCAATGACCGTAGTCTTTGGTAACCGTTTCCATTCGCGTCGTCGGCACGCACACTTGAACGGTGCGAGTTTTCGTGACGGGAACAGCGTTCACAACGTTTTTCATGCGTTGTTCGCTAACAGCGTGAGGAATATTCACTGTGTAGGTGAATGTTTCGTCACGCAACTGAGCTACCTTGACCGTATAGGTCTCGGGAACGTCAATCAGTTGTGGAACACGTACCGTGTACTGTTCGGGAACTTCGTTCCAGACGGGAACGGTTTCCGTCAGCGTAACGGTCTTTTCCGACTTAACGGGAACAAGAACGGAATAAGTGACCGTCTTCTTCTCGGTCTTCGGCACTTGTACGACCTTACTGCGGTACTTCGTCTCTGTTACAGGAACCGAGTTGTAAACAGTCTTGGTTCGATAACGAGTTTCGGTCCGCATCTTGGTGACACAGACAACTTGTGTCTCAGTCACGTATTTTGGCTCCAGCACGACCTTGTACATCGTGATGGGTTCGCACAGAGAGTCTGCACCAAGAAATTCGCTGCCGGCCGCGGGGCCAGCCACAATTTCACCGCCGAACATCATGCCGGCGCCACCACCTAAAGCAGCGGAGCCCGCTGCACAATCTGCGGCACCGCCGCATCCACTTCCAATCGCGACTCCGCCGCATCCGGCAGAGACAGTCATGGGTGCACTTGCGCACGGGTCACTACACCCGCCACATGGTGCACAATTGCCGGCCCAACCTAATGTGGCCGTCGTCAGCAATGCGGCTGACACGCTCAAAGTTCTTGCAACCCACTTCACGGTTGGGTTCCTCCAATCTCGGGAAAAACGTAACGTAAACACGTTGTGGCTGCCTAACGTTGCGGTCGAAAACAGATCGACACTCGTTCAGCGAGCTAGCCACATCCCCCGAGCGGCATACAGTCGACAATAGATGCAAAAAGTGAACATACAATCCGCAACAGCAAGAAATTCTGGAAAACCTCTACCTTCACCCTTCGTGGTCAATCGCAGATTATGCAGCGCGCATCGTTTTTTACTGCATAACCGACGCTTCCAGAACAAACGGACGTCAAATTTCGCAAATGGCCCGGCACTGGTTCAGAAACATTCGCAAGGATCTCGATCCGAATTAGCCTCGAATTTCAACTTCCACCAGCGTCTCGTTACTGTCGTCACCCTGATGCCGCCCGTACACAAATCTGTGCCGTGACAGCTCAGCCGGACGAATCAACCGCGTAACGCTGGTCGATCACACCACCCGACCACAACGCCCATTGTTGGCCAAACCATCCATTGGCAAGGAATCTATCCGTGAAACGCATGACCCACCGCTGCTGTACCGCGATCATCCGTCGCGGCCGATTCGTTCTTGGCGCTGCCGTGCTCCTGGGCACTTTCAGTTCGCAGATCCTCGCCGCTGCTCCATTTGTCGAACCGGTCGTGGCCCGCGTCGAAATGAAATTGACCGCCGACGAAAAGGTCGTCGATGTGATCGAGCCCGGCGATCTACTGACAGTGATCGAAGAACGAGACGATGAATATGTCATCGTCACGCACGATGGGACCAAGGGAGCCGTCAGCAAAGTCAATGCGGTCCGGATTGCTGAATCAGGAGACATCTACACCGAATTGATCCAACGACATCCTGACGAAGGCCGTTATTACACACTTCGTGCCTCGTCGTGGTGGGCGCTTGGAAAAGCCCAGGAAGCGCTGGATGATTTCGACCAAGCCATCGAGCTTGGCTACACGGAGGCGCACGCTTACACCAGTCGCGGTCTGTTCCACGCTGCAATTGGCAACTACGACGAAGCAATCGCAGACTACCAGCAAGCGATCAAGATGAATCCCGACGATGTCGCACCGTACATCAATCGCGCGGCCGTCTTAATGCAAACTCGAGAGTTTGATTCAGCAGCGAAAGACTACACAACCGCTTTGAAGCAAAAGCCCGATGACGCATCGCTCTTGCACCAAAGAGCCATCGCTTTTAAATCTGCGGGCGAATTTGCGAAAGCCATCGCCGATTTTGACACGATCTTGAAAAGCAACGAACGTGACATTACCGCTGTCATGGGACGCGGATACATCAAGTTTCAACAGGGCGATCACCAAGGAGCCGCCGATGACTTTACATTGGCCATCGACCTGAATCCCGAAGATGCCGTTGCACGTAACAACCGTGGATACAACCTGCATCAAATCGGACAATATGCCGCCGCACTGAAAGACTACAACCAAGCGATCAAGCTAGCACCCAGGTACGCCCTGGCCCTCCAGAACCGTGCCTGGTTGCTGGCAACGGTCACCGACGAATCGATTCGCGATCCCCACATCGCAATCGATTCGGCACGCATTGCCTGCGAAATCACCAACTACGAAAACGTTGGTGATCTCTCCGCACTCGCCGCCTCGTTGGCGGCCGCAGGGAAATTCGAAGACGCCGTCGGCTGGCAAGAAAAGGTTGTCGAGATGGTCGATGCGAATTACAAACCCTTCGCCGAAAAAACATTAGCGCGATACGAGAACGAGCGGCCATTCGCAGCTGACCCAGATAAAGCGAATGCCGACGAAAAGGCGGCGGCCGAAGCGGAAGCGGAAGCCAAAGAAAAGAAAAAGCAGGCGAACAGAAATGATGCACGTGATGACGTGGTCGACGAAAAAGCCTAGCTCGAACCGGAGTCTCGTTTACGTTCCATCGAAAAAACGCTTCCAACCATCTGTTGGAAGCGTTTTTTTATTCGGCCAATTTGTGACAAATTACACGTCTATTCCGCCGGCGCTGAAATCGGAACCGCGTCGTCAACAGGAATGAAGTCCTTGCTGGTCATTTGACTATCACTGAGTGTGAAGATCACAAACAAACCGACAAAAACAAACGAGCCAACAAAGACGATGATGTTGAAGGGCTTGTCATGTGTCAGGTGCATGAAAAAGGCGCCGACAAGCGTCGCCTTGATCGTTGCGATGACCATGACAATCAAGACATCCAGACCGCCAAAATTAAAGCTGGCTTGCCCCACGGTGATGATCGTCAACACCGTCAGCGCGGCAAACACCGCCAACAACATGGGAACCGGCATGGGATGGGCGAAATCGTGACCTTCTTCGCCGTGACCGTGTGCAGACATATCTATGAACCAAGCCTTCGCAAGGGGATTATCGAATCAAGTAGAGCAGCGGGAACAAGTAAATCCAAATCAAGTCGACCAAGTGCCAGTACAAACCGACATAATCCACTGGACCGAAATAACGACGATTAAAATCTTGGCGGACGGATCGAACCAACAGCCAAACCAGCACGCCAATCCCACCCAAGATGTGAATGGCGTGAACGCCCGTCATGCAGTAGTAAATGCTAAAGAAGACGCCGGCACGACTGGGGGTCAAAAACTCTTTCTCGACCGTCGCCACCGTGTTGGAGGAACTGTCGCCACCGTACGCAAACGCGCCGACCGCCGCATCCTGCTGTCGCAATCGCGCCTCAATATCATCTTTCAAACCAGTGTTGGTGGCATCGCTCGCCAAATGCTCCAAGACCGCAAGATCGCTTAATTCCGTTGTCTTGTGATGCTCGTCGTCGATGTGATCGCCGCTATCAGGGTCGCTCAACGCCGCTCTGGAATGATCCGCTGCGTCAGCGTGTTCGTGATCGTGCCCATCGACCTCGTGTCCTACTAATTCGCCAGTACCAGCGTGTTCGCCATCGATGTGCGCCACCGCGTGAGTTTCGTCGCCACCACTCTCGAGCACCATGCCAAGTCCAACGCCCAGGAAGAAACTTGCACAAACCACGGTCAATGGCTTCGCACACGCGGTCTGGAACTGATTGCCACGGACGAGCGACACGATCAGCCAGATCACGACGCCGATCAAGGCAGCCAGAAACGGAGCACAAATCCAAAGCAGGTAATTCGGTCCGCCTTCGGGATGCGGGTTGTTGGGGTCATACGAGAAGAAACCGGCAGGCAGTAGGCCCATGTGCCACTTGTGCGAGTATTCAATCGCTTTGACACCCAGGAAGATCATGGCACACGACAGCGTTGCCGCCAGCATACCCGTCAGCTTTTTGTGCTCTTCGGTTTGCGAACAGCGAACGGCCCAGGCCATCGTTAGCGAACTGAATAGCAGCACACCCGTGTTGATCGCTCCCAACTTGGTGTTCAAAAACTGACTGCAACCCTCGAAGACCTCGGGGCGAAGCATTCGGAAAATCGCGTAGGCGCAGAACATCCCGCTGAAGAACAACACTTCGGTAACCAAGAACAACCAGATCCCCAGCTTACCGCTGTCGAATTGTTGTTCGGGCGTATCGAAATGGTGCGCCAACCACGCCGGATGATCATGGTCGTGACCATGATCATCGGTTGCATGGGTATCGCTGCCCGCTTGGGTAGTAGCCATCAAATAGTAACGAAGTTTGGAGTGAAAAACGGATGGATTGAATTAGTGGGCAGGAACGTCTGCGGGCACTTCGCCGGGAACAACCTCGCGCTCCGGTTCCGTGCTGACATAGCGTTCGTTTTCTGCATCCCATTCGACATTGCCGAATTCGTAGGGATCGCCCACCGAAGGGGCACGTTCAAAATTGTAAAACGGCGGTGGACTGGTGCAGTGCCATTCCAAGGTTGCACCACCCCAAGGATTCGCCGGAGCCGGCTTGCCCTTGAACAGCGAGTGCAACAATGTCACAAGAGCGACCAAGAGACCAACGCCCAGCAGTAACGCGCCCCATGTACTCATGACGTGCAACCATTGGAATTCGGGGTCATACGTCGCATAACGGCGTGGCATCCCGCGACTACCGAGTACAAACTGGGGCAAAAACGTCAGGTTAAAACCGAGGAAGACGATCAAACAGGAGATACGACCGAACAGTTCGCTGTACATCTTGCCGAACATCTTTGGCCACCAGTGGAACACGCCGCCCAAAAACGCGACCAGAGTGCCACCGACCATCACGTAGTGAAAGTGAGCGACCACAAAGTACGTGTCATGCAGGTGCATGTCGGTCGCCAGCGTCCCCAAGTGCAATCCGGTCAGCCCACCGATCGTGAATAAAAAGATGAACGAAATCGCATAGCACATCGGCGTCGTCAAGCTGATCGAACCCTTGTACATCGTGGCCAACCAGTTGAACACCTTGATCGCCGATGGAACCGACACGGTGAAGGTTAACGCACTGAATACGATTGTTGTCAGCGAACTCATCCCGGCTGTAAACA
>JABDKS010000001.1 GCA_013002105.1 Pirellulaceae bacterium
TCAAAATGCTTCGCAGGGAAACTTTTTGGACGTCCAGCGTGACGGGCACATCGGTTGATATGCCGAGTTCCTCCAATGCACGAGCATCAATGACTATCGGGATGTCATGCGAACGACTCAACATGACGAAAAATTCCACCAGGGGTGTCTCTTTCGTAAGTACCTGTGTGCTTTGTAATAATTTCGCTCGAATATCGTCGTCCACGACCGAGCTTTTTTGCGGCTGGTCTTGAACTTTGGCGATCGCTGGTTGGGTCGTTGCGGTCTTGGCAGGCGCAAATGGATCAGGACCACCGAAGGGGTCTCGCTCTTGCGACCTGCCGATCATGGGTTGCAGCGTCAAGAAAGCAAACAGGAACAGGACTTGAGATGAGCGAGACATGTACTAATCTTGGGTCGCTTGGTGGGAAAAGAATTTTTTGAAGTAGCTTAGTTGCGTAGGAAGTGATCGGGGTGTGCATCGACACGATCAAAATATAGATCCATATCGTAGCTGGTCTTTTGGTTGACACGCATGCGATATTCTTTCGCACGCCGCCGTAGTCCGCGTTGAATATACAGCGCATACAGATCCCGCGGTTCGGACGAGCTGTAATGATTCGATTTTTCGAAAGCCGTGATGGGACTTTCCAAATAATCGAGCAGCATGTCCATTTCACCGCTGCGGATTTTCGTTTGCGGCTGCTTCTGCACATGTATAAAAAGCAGGTTCCACGCCACGCCCCACGGTACGTGTCCTCCCCACCATTGCTTGGGGTGTGGATCGGTACGAATGATGTGGCCCAGTTGGCTGGTATAGAGCGCGACGTTCTCAGTCGCCAACGCGTTGACAAACACGCAGCCAAACTCGCCATGATCTGTCTGCCGCTGCATGATGCTTCGTGTGTCGTCGATTGAAAAACTCAATAGGCTGGCCGCCGCGGAGGACACCACTTTGGGATCATCGTCGCTAAGCAATTCGGATAGCATCGGTATCATTCCACTAACTTGGCCAATACCGATAGCGCGGATGGTGTCGACCCGCACCGTGTTGGACTGATCGCTCATGAGTTTTTGCCAAACATCGATGGGTAGGTTGTCGGCGTAATCTGCCAGCAGGATTGCGGCGGCCGCACGAACACTGCTGCTGTCGTCGGAGGCCCACTTTTGCGCCAGCATTCGCAACACCGGCGATTGCGTGTCGGCAAGCGACAGAATCGCGAGTGCCCTGACTGTGGGCGAGCGGTCGCTTTGTGCCATCTGAATCAGTTTGGCTTGGTGGCGTTGCGCAGACTTGTTGGCATCGGGTTTCTCAAGCGTCCCATGACCGGGGAAGTGTGCTGGGTTGAGACGGATCAATGCCCAAATGTTTCCACCCATCGTCGGATTCTCTTGTCCGATTGCACGAATCGCTTGTTGTGCAATTTCGTCGTCGGGCGAATCGATCAGGTTGGCGATCGCGTCGACGACCATGACCCGGTCCAGGCTGGTATGGGAGCCGTGTCCGATTCCCGTCAATGCACCAAGTTGCTCGATCGCATAACTTGTGTCAGCGGCATCGTCGCCCTGCAGGAGTCCTTGCAGTTCGTGCCAGTATATTTCGGTGAGTTTCCGGCCTGAATGTGGCTGGATGTCGTGTGCTAACAGGACTCCCTGATCCTCTTTGCTGCGGTGGTGATCCCAAAGTTGCCGAAATTGATTGGGGGCGTCGGATTTTTTAGCGCAAACGATGTAGGTGCGATCGAGCTGAAACGAATAGTGCTGCGGCATGTACATCCGCATGGGTGCGCCGTCGCTTTCGCCGTAATGCCGAAATCGAACGGTATCGGACTTGATATCGCCTTTGATCACCGAAACGATTTCGAAGACTGTTTGGTAGGGTTCAAACCCGTGGACCGATTCGAAGGACTCGTCCTCGATCGGCCCGGTAGTGACGACGGTTCCTTTAAAAATCACCTCTGATTCGGTTTGAAGCTCGTCCAGCGACAAGACGTTTGCCACCAGGTAGCCCGACGCGGTTTGTGGGAGATGGATTATCAGCAGTGCGGCGAACGTGGTCGCGATGATGCGTGTCATTGAGAGGCCTGGCGTCGACAACTGGTGACGGAAACATTTGATCAAGCCGCTATTGGAGCAGATTGGGTTCGGGGCCATCGCGGCTGGTGTGGCCAAGAAATCAAGCAATGAAGGGTCAGTTTCCAGGTTCATGTCCTATTTTGTTGCGACCTACCCTACGCGTTGGCGGTCGGATCGCACACAATTTGGAAACGTTTTCCGATGACTATTTGATTCAAGCGATTTCAGATTCATGCGAGTTCTTTCAGGTATTCAGCCGACTGGTCGACCCCACTGGGGGAATTTCTTTGGCGCTATTCGGCAATACATCGATTTGCAGGAGGAGAACGATGGCTTTTACTTCATTGCCGACCTGCATGCGCTGACGACGGTACGTGATGCCGATGTTCTGCGACAGAACACGTTGGACGCGGCAATTGATTTGTTGGCGCTCGGTTTAGACCCCGACAAAGCCACGCTATTTGTGCAATCGCATGTGCCGGAGGTCAGCGAGTTGTGCTGGTTGTTGCTCAGCGGAACACCGATGGGGCTGTTGCAGCGCTGCGTCGCGTACAAAGAAAAAGTCGACAAGGGGCTGTCGGCCGACGCGGGCTTGTTCACGTATCCCGTGTTACAGGCGGCCGATATTTTGGCCTACGATAGCGAAGTCGTACCGGTGGGTGCCGACCAGGTGCAGCATATTGAAGTCTGCCGTGATATTGCGGCAAAGTTCAATCACCAGTTCGGCGAAACATTCGTCTTGCCCAAAGCGCAGACGTTGGACCACAGTGCGAAGGTCCCGGGCACCGATGGCGAAAAAATGAGCAAGAGTTACGACAACACCTTGCCGTTGTTTGGTGATGTAAAAAAGATCCGCAAACAAATCATGCGAATCACGACTGATAGTCGAGCGATGGAGGACCCCAAGGAGCCAGAGGACGATCACCTGTTTTTGCTGTATCGCCTGTTCGCGACCGAGGCGGACGTTGCAGAAATGGCCGCCATGTATCGCCGGGGCGGATTTGGATACGGCGAGGTCAAGAAGGCGGTCGCCGAAGCAAGTGAGGCGTATTTTCAGGCGGCTCGCGAGAAACGAACCGAACTGGAAGCCAATGTCGATTATGTTCACGAGACGCTGCGCCGCGGGGCCGAGCGAGCTCGGGAGGTGGCCGCAACGGTGCTCAGCCGCGCTCAGTCTGCCTGTGGGTTACGATAGCACCTGGCAAATTCAATCCGACATTTGGTTCGATCGTTATGGCCGTTCTCGGAATCGGTACCGAAATCGTCGAATGTGTTCGCATCGCAAAGATGATCGAAACGCATGGCGAGCAGTTTCTTGAACGCGTTTACACCGCGAACGAAATCGAGCACTGCATTCAGACGGCGCATTCGTCACAGAATTTTGCGACGCGATGGGCGGCAAAGGAAGCCGTCATGAAGGCGATGCGATGTCGGCAGCAAGGTGTGCGGTGGACCGACATCGAAGTCGTCGTCGCAGGTGGCGAAGGTCCGCGAATCGTGTTATCGGGGTCCGCCATGTTGTATGGCCAACATTGTGGTATCGAGCGGCTGCATGTCAGTTTGGGTGCCTGCCGCACGCACGCGACCGCGTATGTGATTGCGACCGACGAGTTGGAATAGACAAGTTGGAATTACCGTCGCGTCGAAACCGCAACCGGCGATGATGCAATTCCGCCGTCCCACCTACTTCAGGTTGCTATCGAAAACCTGAACTTCGGCCCAATTCTCTTTTTGCTCTTCGATAAATTGCAGATGTCGTTCCGCGGTTTGATAGGCATCGTGTGTTGGGCGGTCAGCAAAGATGACGTGCAGTGATACGTCATAGACTGCATTGACTTCGCGATCGAGTTCCTTGTCACGCGTGCCGACAGCGAAGTCGACGACACCGTCATGACCGGTCAGATACTTTTCGCATGCTGCGAGCAACTGGGAAACCTTGTCGTCGCTGGAATCTTTGAGCGTAAAGAAAACGTGGTGGGCGAGTTTAGCCATGATGCCGTTGAAAAAATGGATGCGTGTGGATGGTGCGTTAGAGCAATTTTAGTTTTCTCGTAGGCCAGGACCTGTCCTGACGCAGCTGTGCCAGGACAGGTCCTGGCCCAGGGCTTTAAGGGTCTTTTATCTCCTTCAAGTTTAGTCGTTTTGCGGTGGAAACGTGTTTGGACTGTACGTTCTTTGATCGCGTTGCCTTCTTCTTCT
>JABDKS010000014.1 GCA_013002105.1 Pirellulaceae bacterium
GAAATATGGCACATAGTCGGGCTTCATCACACGGAGCGTGATGGCAACTTTTATGTAGCCCGACCGGCCGACGTTCTGTTGGGATGGATAGGGATCGTAGCGTCAGTAATCCATCGGTAAATGAATACTCCGATCGAATTGGAACTGAAATTCGGCACATAGTCGGGCTTCATCACGCGGAGCGTGACGGCAACTTTGACGTAGCCCGACCGGGTGGCGTTCTGTTGGGATGGATGGGAGTCGCTGCTTTGCGTCGCCCGTGTTGCGCGAATACTGCACACGTTCATCCGGTCTCGCCTGCCCCGCGGAACAAATTCAGGGGCGAGGGAGGCAGAAGTAGATGATTGGGATACTTGGAATGGTGTCGTTGCCAGTTTCCTGAACGAGGGTCATTGTCTATTTGGTCATCATCTATTTATCGTTGTCATTTGGTGTTTTTCCGTCGGCGGGACCCGTGAGACTTTGACTGATGATCGTTTCGGCTGGATAATCGCTTTTTGCGATTCGACTCTTCTCTTACTCTTCACTGAAGCTGATTGTCATGTGTTTTGACCTGCAGTCTTTCCGGATCCGTTATTGCTTGTTCTTGGCAACACTGGTCGTCTATCCGTTCTGCGATCCGTCACTCGGAATCTGCCAGACGTCGTCGCTCTCGCAGGCCGGCCCCAGTGCGCCGCCGGTATTGCTGCAGATGATCCGTGACGATTTGGTGCATCAAGATTTGGGACTGACCGGTGCCCAGCGTGATTCTCTTCGCGAGGTACTTCTGCAAGTGGACGGCCGGTGGTTTCGCGCTCGTAATTTGCCCGCTGCAAAGCAACAGCAGGAATTGACCGCACTGACGGCTTTGTTGCGTCAACGACTGGCTGCTTTTTTCAGCGACACGCAAATGACCCGGCTGGATCAACTGGAACGTCAAGCTTTGGGCACGCGGATGCTGATGTTGAACAAGACCGCCAAGTTGTTGGGGGTATCAGAGGAAGAACAAAAACGGTTTATCGATGCGTTCATCGCGACGGACGCGGCCTTGGCGGAGATCCAGGAAAAGTTGCGCAGCGGCGAATTCGAGAGCGACGAAGCACAACGTAAGATGACCGCATTGCAGGACGCCGAACGCGGGTTGTTGGCAGATCGATTGACGCAGCAGCAGCGAAGCAAGATCGGCGAGGCAACTGGTAAGCCGTTTGATTTTTCGAAAGTCCAACGGATGTATCCGCTCGCTCCCGAGTTGACCACCGACGGTGTGACCTGGGTGCAAGGAGGACCGCTGAAACTGGAGCAACTCCGAGGCAAGGTCGTTGCGGTTCACTACTACGCCTACCAGTGCATCAATTGCAAACGCAACCTGCCGCACTATACCGCTTGGTATGCAGATTACGTCGACAAGGGGCTGGTGGTCGTCGGCATTCAAACGCCCGAGACAGCGTCGGAACGAAATTTTGCCAAGGTGAAGGCCGCGGCGCAGGCCGAAGGGATTCGTTACCCAGTCCTGCTGGATGGCGAGTCGGCCAATTGGCGGACGTGGAGCAACACGATGTGGCCGACGGTCTATCTGATCGACAAGGAAGGATACCTACGCCGTTGGTGGCAAGGTGAAATGAACTGGCAAGGCAAGGAAGGCGAAAAGGACATGCGTAGGACGATTGAACAGCTGTTGGCGGAGTGATCGATGGGAGCCAGCGAGATCTCAAATCGCACTTAGCGCATTCTAAGACTTCGTGTACGCCAGGACCTGTCCTGACGAAACTTTGCCAGGACAGGTCCTGGCCTACGGCTCCGGGCCTAGTATTGCGGGGGCTTTTCTGTAACCCCCGCTGTCGCCTACATGCCGCTTTTGAGCGCGTCCAAGTGGCGGCCGAAGTGGTCGTCGAGGACTTCGATGTAGGTATCCGGGTGGGCTTGGAGGCAATCGTGGACGATCTTGCCGAACTTGTCGTCGGTCAGCACCGACCCAAACGTGCAGTGCAGGATCTGACGACCGGGCTTGGTGAATCCTTTGCCGACGGGAACATCTTTCCACATCTCCAAGTATTCTCGCTCCAGCGTTTCGTCGTCCGCTTCGCTCGTTTCAGGAGCGTCGGCCAGCGTGGCCGAAACGTGATAGGTCGCCTTGTCGGTTTCGTAACGGCCGCGTGAGAAATCGATGATCTCGCGGAACGCGGCGTTATCGTGACGGGCAACCACGCGGAGGGCTTCCAGATAACTGGTGCCGGCCGTTTTGACGTGGAACTTGCCGCCGGTCGCGCTGGCCAGCAAGCCGTACATCGACACTTTGTCACTGCCCGAGTGCAAGCTCAGTTTGTACGGTCCGAGTGCTTCGGAGACCGCCGAGTGATCTTTCAGGGAAACTTCTAATGCATCGAGGTCGCCGATGAAGTCGATGCCTTTTTCGAAGTCGCCGATGAATCGCGGTGCCAAACTGACCAGTTTCATCCCGCCTTGGAGGCACTGGTCGGCGATGATGTAGTGTTCGGCCAGCGTGGTGGGTTGATCGGTTTCGTCGACGGAGAGTTCGATCTCGTAATCGTTTCCGGCGTCTTCGTTGACCTTTTTGATGTAGTCGCCCAGATCGAGAGCACGCTTGATGGCTTTGCCATATTTGACGGCCGCCCGCATGCAGGATTCTTCGTCCAGGTCGATAACGGTTCCGGTCGAAAGCTTGATGGTTTTGCCCAGGTAAGAATCGTACCAGGCAGCATCACCTTTGCAGGACGCGTACTTGTCGCGCAGTGTCGCTTCGTCGTAATCGTCGGCTTTTTGATCGACATCGTCCGAGGGGTCGATTGTAAAAAAGGTGAATCCGGCGGCGGCTGTGATGTCGACATCGTTGGGGACCTTTAAGTGATCCGCATCGGCGCCAATGTCATCGGTCCAACCGCACTCTTGGGCGGCGTTCATCGCGTCGGCCATTACGCCTTCGGGAGTTCGTTGTGTCCGAGTCATTTCGCGAATCGACTGTTGCGGATAAATCGCTGCGATGCCGCTGCCGCAGCGTTTCATGGCGGCGACGTGTCCGGGGGTCGCCAAGCCCGTTCGATCACCAAATCCAAAACTAGGTTTCAGTCCGAGCGCTACGCATTTCTTGGTCATGGGGAGTTCTTGTTTTCGCGAGGGGGGTGCGATGATGATCGCAGAAGAAAATTCAGAGTGGATGAGATCGGTCTGGCGATCAGGTGACTTCGATGATCGCTTTGATGACTCCGGTCTCGGGTTTGGTAAACGATTCAAAATCGTCCAAGACGGCGGTGAAATCCGTTCGATGGGTGATCCAGGGGTCAGTGTTGATCGTGCCGTCTTCGATCAACGATATGATCCGCGTGAAATCGGGTGGAAGTGCGTTGCGTGATGCCAAAATCGACGCTTCGGGTTTGTGCATGACGGGGTGCGGAAAGGAGACTTCTTCGGTCGTGATCCCGACATACACCAACGATCCGGTCGAAGCGATGTATTTCAGTGCGCCACCCATGGAATGTTTGTTACCGGTGGCGTCGGTGATGACCTGGTACATGTCGCCTCCGGTGATTTCCTTCATCCGGTCGACTTCGCTACCGTCACCTTTGAACAGCACGGTGTTTTCGATGCCATAGTTCTTGCGGACAAAATCGAGTCGGCCTTCGTTCATGTCCATGACGCTGATCGTGGCATCGGTCAATCGAGCGAATTCGAGAGTTGCCAATCCGATCGGACCCATCCCGATAATCAGCGCGTGATCGCCGCCCTGGGGATTCCCCCGATCGTTAGCATGGCATCCGATCGCAAGTGTTTCGACCAGCGCGAGTTGATCGTAATTGAGGGATTTGGACGGGTGCAGTTTTTCGGCACGGACCAAAAACGATTCGCACAGTCCGCCGTCCATCATCACGCCGATGACTTTCAGATTTTGGCAGCAATTGATTGCGCCACGTCGGCAGGGATAGCACTCGCCGCAGTGCATGTACGGTTCGATACTGCATTTGTCACCGGCTTGTAAATTGTCAACACCGTCGCCAACCGAGACGACTTCGACACCCAATTCGTGGCCGGGGATTCGTGGAAAATCAAAGAACGGGAACTTCCCCAGGTAGCAACTGATGTCGGTGCCGCAGACTCCCATGCGGTGCGTGCGAACGAGCGCTTGACCCGGGCCCGGCGCGGTCGGTTCGTCGATCTCGATCGGCTTGAGCGTTTTGATTTCGGAGATCTGGATGGCACGCATGGTCGTATTCTGTCGTGAGTGGGGTGGCGGCTATCGCGACGCGGGTGGGGTTACAGTCTGTTTCCGGTCGTCGTGGTGAGGTTACAAAAAAATCGATGTTATTTAGTCAAGAAGTGGACGAACGTCATTGATTCCATTGATCAGGTCAATCGATTAGAGGTTGTAGCTGGCACTGGCGGTGTTCGCGAACACCGCGGCTTGTTCGTCCGCGGAAAGCTTGCTGGCGAGTTCACGCACGGTATCAAGCCACCGTTGGTAGTCCGTTTTCAGGAGGCATACGGGCCAATCACTGCCGAACATCAAGCGTTGGGGTGTGAAAGCCTCCAATACGACGTCCCAGTAGGGGGCAATGGTTTCGGTCGACCACGTTTCGTCGCGAACTTCGGTTGCCACGCCGGAGAACTTGCAGGTGACGTTTTCACGTTTGGCGATCTCGCGGATGTAGCTTTCCCAATTGGAATTCACTTGCCCGCCGCGGATGGTCGGTTTGGCGATGTGATCCAACACCATCGGTTGATCCGGGTGCCGATCGACGAATTGGATCGACGCGGGGAGTTGTTTGGCAAAAATCAAGATGTCGTAGACCAGCTTGCGGTCCTTTAACAAAGCGACGCCGCGATTGAAATCCTTGCCCAAGATAAAGTCGTCGGTGGGTTCATCTTGGACGACATGGCGAACCCCCTTGAGCTTTGGGTTGTCGGCGTATTGATCCAAAATCGACTCGACGTTTTGATCCGCCAGCGGAACCCATCCGACAACCGCTTTGATCAGCGGCTGTTGATCTGCAATTTGCAGCAGTGCGTTGGTTTCGTCGACGACCTGGCGTGCTTGGACCGAAACAAATCCGTCGACGCCGCTATTGTCGGCGACTTCTTGCAACTGTTTGCTCAGGAAATCGCGTTGCAACACCGACATTTCGTCGCTGATCCAGCCATACTCTTCCGCGGAGTATTTCCAAAGATGGTGGTGACTGTCGATCAGCATCGCGAATTTTCAATGGTGCAGGGCCGGAAAAAGAGGCCGCATCATAGATGGAAAATGCTCTCCTGCCAATTCACCGGTCGTGGAGTTGACGAGAGTTGATCTTTAGATCGCCGCGTCAGCTGGACAGCGCCACTTTGGAATCAGAACACTGTGTTTTCGCGTCCCGATAGCTAACCCCGATAACTGCGGTTCGTTGCGAAAACAACCGGGGCTATCGCCCATCGGCTAGTGAAAAGTGACGCTGTCCAGTTAGAGCATTTTCAAATTTCTCGTTGGCCGGGATCTGTTTTGTCGCGACTTTGCCAGGCCAGGGTCCTGGCAATGCCGCGCCAGGACAGGTCCTGGCGTACGATTAGTCCACATCAATGATCAAAATGTTTGTGGTGAAACCTTCGTTCAGGAGACGACTAACCGCGAGCGCTGGGGTGCGACGTCAATTTCGGCGATCGCACCACTGTTAAATTCCAAAAAATCGTTTTCGATTCCGTCACTGAAAATGACACCCGATTCGGGCATCAGGCTTTCCACTCGCAGTTCGTTGGGTTCGTCGATTGTCCCGGCCACCATCTCGACGCCGGTGGTTCGACTAGCGAATGGCTCGCGTACGATCCAGGCCAGGCGGCGGTCGCTCCAGGTCATCTCCAGCGGATCGCCTTCGTCACCACCGATCCACTGAGTGATTCCACGTGACATATTAAAAACACTGCTCAGCCATCCGGTAGATCCAGCGCCGGTCGAAACGATCATGCCACTGGACGACTGCACTTCGCTGCGTCCGTCGTTGTACAAGACGTAGCGCGACGAGACATGCGATCGACGACCGATAAAGAAATCATTGAATGCCAACATCGATTGTCCATCGGGAAGCTGTACGCGGGCAAGCGTGATCTCTCGGATTTTGGACTGCTGATCCAGCGTCTTGACGACCGCGTTGCGTGTCTGATCGACGCCGAACGGCAACAGCACGCCATCAATTCGGCTTGGATCGGGATTGATCGCGACGATGGGAATGTCGCCGACGTATTTGGCGGTGTTTGCGACCAAGCCATCGGGGCCGACAACGACAACCAGGTGCGTGTGTCGAAAGTCATACGTCGCCAAAAATCGTCGCTCGACGTCGACCAGTGTGTAACCGAGGCCGTGCAGCGAATCTTCGACCGCGTCGACGGCCCGCCGGTATTGGTCGTCTTCGGCCACGTACGCATCGAAATCCGCATCCGCACTCAGTGCGATCGCATCGGTGGAGTCATTTTGCAAAGCAAAATGGCTCTTGGACGATTTCAAGCGAAACCGGGCGGCCCCCTTGGTGCCAAATTTTGACAACAGACCTTTCAGTCGCGTCGTCGTGGTGACCAGTGCGATAGACGGAGATGTTTGCATCACGATCGCTCCGAGTCACGTTCGTTTTGTGGATCGTCGATCAACTGTCGCAACAGGTCGGGTGTAATGTCCAGACGACCGATCTTGCGCGCGTTCTCTGCCAATTCGCCAAAGGCCATGGCGATCAGTTGCTTGCTGTCGGTCGTTCCGTTGGCTGCAACAATCGTCCGCCAGTCAACCTCACGCATGGCATCGAGCATCAATCGCGTGGTTTCGATTTGGACTTCGGCCAATTTGGATTCGTTTTGCGATTGCAATTCGACCAAATCACTGCGTCCACGTTCGATGGCGACATCCGCTTGCAGTTCGGCTTCGCGGACCTCGCGGCGTTTTTCCTGGACGACGCGTTCGGTTTGTAATTCGTTTTCGCGAATCTGGCGTTCCAATTCGATCGCGGTATTGCGACGCTGGTGGACGGCTTCATCTGCCTTTTGCAGCAATGCTTCCCGCGCGGCGGCTTGCATCGCAGTAGCCATTTCTGGTGTGGCGCGGATCGACAAGATCACGTTAGATTCGACAATCAGCCCGATCGCCTCGGCAGTCGCTGCCAATGTGGGCTCTTGCCGCAAGTGGTCGGCCAGTTCGTTGGCGGCTTGTAGCATTTGATCAAGCGTTCGTGTTCGCGCGAACGTTTGTGTCTCGGCTTGGGTCAACCGCACCAATCGTTCTTGCAGGTTATCCGGATCATCGGAAATGTACCTGCCGCGCGAATCGACAGAGAAATCGAGTTGCTCGGCCAGTTTGACCGGTTCGATCACGCGAAACGTCAGGTTGCCTTGAATCGTGACGTCTTGAAAGTCGGCCGTCTGTTGCTCGAAGACAAACGGCACGTCCTGGCTGGCTTGATTGACCAGGATGATGGTGGAACTGGGTGCAAAGTAAAGCAGGTTGGTACCGGCGCCCTGCGCGACCAGTTTCCCGTTCTTGTACTGCATCACGTAAGTGGTCGGGCTCGATTTGAGATAGTGGAGGCCCAGCATGTTGACTGCCTCAGCGTTGGAGAATCATGGTGTTATCGTCAGTATCTAATTTAACGGTTCGTACCGGCTGCTGCTTGTGACATCCGGATCAGCGTCGTAAAGACCCTGCCTGCAAAAACCGGTACGGTCGGCACACCTGCGATGTTCGTACCTGGGTTGGAGAGTGCTAGCGGCGCAGGACGATGACATGGGTATTCACCGATCCCAATGCCGGCTACGGCCCGAAATTGCATTTGACCGAAACAATCGATGTTACCCCTTCCAGACACATCGTCGGTCATGAATGTTCGCTTCGGCCCGCGCCGCTCGTAGAACGAGAAACCCATGTCACAGCCTCTCACGTCCAAGTCGGACGACGTTCCAGCTGAAACCACGCCAACGCCCACCCCCGTCTCCAAGCCTCGTGCCAAAACGACGACGCGCAAAAGTAGCGCAGCCCAGTCGCCGTTGGAAACGTACCTGCGTGAAATCAACGAGACCGCTTTGTTGTCCGCGGATGAAGAATTGGAGCTGGCCGCATTGATCGAGCAAGGCGATGTGATGGCCCGTGACCGTATGGTTCGCGCCAATCTGCGTTTGGTCGTCAACATCTCCCGCGGTTACACCGGCAAAGGTTTGGGTCTGCAGGATCTGATCGAAGAAGGCAATCTCGGTCTGCTGCGAGCTGTCGAAGGGTTCGATCCGACGGTCGGCACGCGATTTAGTACGTATGCCAGTTACTGGATCAAGCAATCGATCAAACGAGCTTTGATCAACAGTGCAAAAACAATTCGCATCCCCGCGTACATGGTCGAACTACTCAGCAAGTGGCGACGCGCAAGTGCCCGACTGAGCGAAGAACTCGGTCGCACGCCCACCAACGAAGAGGTCGCCCGTGTCCTGGGGCTACCCAAAAAGAAGCTGCCGATCATTCGTAAAGCGATTCGCATCAGCAACAGCACGCCTCAAAGCGACCAGTCGGAGTCGGGTTGGTCTTTGGGCGAAATGGTGATGGACGAGCGATTGAAAGCTCCGGATGAAATGATGTTGGATCACGACATCTTGCGTCACGCGATGGAATTGTTAGGCGATTTGGACGAACGCGAAGAAACCGTCCTGCGTTTGCGGTTTGGGCTCGGCGGAACAGAGCCAAAAACACTCAAAGAGATTGGTGCTGAACTCGGACTGACTCGAGAACGTGTCCGGCAAATCGAAACCGAGGCCCTGCGGCGGTTGGCAGACGGTTTGACCGATCCACGTGAAAGAAACTCCTAACGAAATTGCCCAGTGGGCGATCTCGGTAACCTTACCTTTCTCGAGACCGGCGCGGACGTTGGACGTCCTGCGTCGGTTTTTTTTGAATTCGCCCCGAGATCCCGTCACCGATCTCCCTTCTGATCGCCCGTTGCGTTCCAGAGCGATGGCTCGAACGTGGCTCCTGGAGACCGATCACCGGTAGCCGTGGAGTCGTCCGGCCGTCCTATGCGTGGCAATTCCCTGTTGGCTATGCGTGATCGGAGTCAACTTGGGGGGCGGCACGGGGTTCAGCCGGCGATTAAAATCGGGGTCGACTAGAATGAGCGTCGTCGTTCGTTGCACCCGTTCATTGAACCCATTCCCCGCCCCCTTCGCATTCGAGAGTTCGCATGCCCCGCCTGATTCAATCTTCACTCGCC
>JABDKS010000030.1 GCA_013002105.1 Pirellulaceae bacterium
CAACAACGCCGCACAACCTGGCGTGATCCGCCAGGTACAGGCCGAGAGTCTCTACACCGGGCCATTGCAGGCCGACGGTGACGACGCTGCCAGTTACGGCGAAAAACTCTACTACGCCGGCCTGGATGCGTTGCAAGCAGGCGACCAGGAGACCGCGAGGATTCGTTTCTCGCAAGCGTGGGAGTACGAAGCACAACTGGACCTGTCGGTTCGACGTCAATTGAAAGACAAGCTGACACTGCTGCAGCAACCCAAACGCTTGCCGACAACGGACGCTGCGACGACGCCAATCGATCGTGCACAGATCAAAGCACAAGCCGAAACGCAGAAACTGTATCGCGAGATCAGTAGCGAATTGGCAGAAGTCGGTGACAAGAAAACATCCGCTCCGCTGGATGCGTTGGATCAATTGAACCGATTGCGTCGAAAGGTCGACGGAGCCAGCGTCAACGAAGATGCTCGTCGCTCGCTCGGTGCAATGGTCGATCGTGCTTTGGCAGATCAAAAGAAACATGTCGAAGCGAATCGTGCTGAGATCGAATTGGATCTGCAAAACGAAGCGGTTCGATCGGAGATGCAGGCCGAAGACGAACGCGACGCACAAATCGATGAGGAAATTTCGACCCTGGTCGAGACGTTCAACGATCTGATCGAAGAGCGTCGCTTCCAAGAAGCCGAAGTCGTCGCCAAGCAGGTCGCGGAACTGAAACCAGGTTCGCCGATCGCGATCAGCATGTTCCATGTAAGCCGTATGGGCACAAGGCGTCTGATCAACGAAGAGATTGCAGCCGGCAAGGAAAAGGTATTCAACGACAACATGTTGGATGTCGACCGAGCATTGTCCGAAGGATTTGATCCGGATCGTCCCTACGCCCTGCCCGACGCCAAGACGTGGCGCGACTTGACACTTCGTCGATTGCAAGACCGCAACGATGATTCACGGCTGAGCACCGCCGAACGTGAAATCCAAAGCAAGTTGTCCGACAAGGTGAAGGTCAGCTATCGCGAACAACCACTGGGCGAAGTCCTGGATGATTTGTCCGCCATGTCGGGTGTCCCGATCGTGATGGACCGACGGGCTCTGGCGGCTGTCCGAGTGACTCCGACCGATCCGGTCAGCTTTAGTGTCTCCAACGGCATCCAACTCAAGAGTGCTCTGAATCTGATTCTGCGAGAATTGGAACTGACGTACGTGATCGAAAATGATGTCTTGAGCATCACCAGCTTTGAAGCGAAACGAAGCAAGGTGTACCCCAAGACCTATCGGGTGACTGACTTGGTCACACCGATTCCAAACTTTACCAGCAGCTACGAAGATGGTTTGGCTGGAGCGTTGCGTGCCGCCTATCAAATGGCGAGCCCGCAAACCGACATTCAGTACACGCCCGTATCGATGACCGACTTGGCATCGGGTGCTGCCAGCAGCATGCAACCGTCCAAGATGAGTCCGACGATGTTGGGACAATACTCGGGGATGGGATCGCAAGGCGGATTCGGGCCGAACAGTCCACCGATGGGCGGTCGCGCAGGCGGAGGCTCATTTGCTGACTTCCAATCTTTGATGAGTCTGATCGAGACGACGGTTGAGCCGGATACTTGGGAGTCGCTCGGTGGTCCGAGCACGATGGCCCCCTATCCTCAAAACTTGAGCCTGGTCATCAGTACGACCAGTGACGTCCACGATCAAATCACCGATCTGTTGGAATCGCTTCGTCGTCTGCAAAATCTGCAGATCACAATCGAGGTTCGCTTCATCACGCTTTCGGACACGTTCTTCGAGCAGATGGGTGTCGACTTCGACGTGCAGTTTGATGACAACGTGACCGATTTGCCGGACGACGACAGTGGTCCCGGTGTCACGATCGGTTGGGACGGTATCGGCCAGTTGCCGACCGCCGACTTGGATATCCGATTCAATAACAATAGTTTTGGGGTCGCCCCCACATTCGGTGCTCCTGACGCGGGTGCAATCTCGTCCATCGGGTTTGCCATCCTCAGTGATATCGAAGCCTTCTTCTTCTTGCAGGCTGCTCAGGGTGATAACCGAAACAATGTGATGCAGGCTCCCAAGGTCACACTATTCGATGGTCAAATCGCAACGATTAGCGACGTGACACAGCGTCCGTTCGTGACCAGTATCACACCGGTGGTGGGTGACTTTGCGGTCGCTCAGCAGCCCGTGATCGTGGTGCTAAACGAAGGGACTCAGTTGAACGTGCAGGGGATTGTCAGCGATGACAAACGATTCGTACGTCTGACGCTCGTGCCATTCTTCAGCCAGATCGGTGACGTCAACACGTTTACCTTCGAAGGTCGTCGTCGCACCAGTCGCAACAGTCGAAGCGAGAACGGCGACACCAACGGCGACGGAGTGGTCGATGACGACGATGAAGTCGACACAGCGAGTGAAGAAGATGTTGTCGAAGGAACCACGGTTCAGCTGCCAACATTCGCATTCACACAAGTCAGCACGACGGTGAGTGTTCCAGACGGCGGCACGATCCTGCTGGGCGGTATCAAGCGTTTGGCCGAAGGTCGTGCCGAACGTGGCGTGCCGATGCTGAGCAAGATCCCCTACGTCAGTCGATTGTT
This sequence comes from Pirellulaceae bacterium, assembly GCA_013002105.1. The sequence goes on from JABDKS010000030.1 coordinate 2,593, forward strand.
CCGCAACGTTGCGGTTGGACGTGACGCACGAAGCTTGATGCTGATGGTGACACCACGGATCATCATCCAAGAGGAAGAAGAAATCGCTCAAACCGGATTCGATCCGAATCGATAAGCGAAACTTCAAGAACTCAATTACAAACGCCGGCAAGCAATCGCTTGCCGGCGTTTTTTTTGGTGCGATCGATGAGATTGCTTGCGATTTGTCGCTTGGTCCCATGCCATGTAAGCGGGCGGTCAAGACGCACGGCATCATTGATGTCGGCTTATCGTAGGCCAGGACCTGTCCTGGCAAAGTGCTGCCAAGACGGGTCCTGGCCGACAAAACTAACTTCGAGGATGCTTGGAGCGTGCCCGGGTTTCCGTCGAACAGGCGGTAGAATAGAAGGCATTCATTTCAGACGAGCGTGTTCAATCTAATTGCGAGAGCAGTT
>JABDKS010000045.1 GCA_013002105.1 Pirellulaceae bacterium
ACGGCTCAATACCCGAAGAGTGGCGGACCGCAAATGTCGTTGATCGTGTCGACACTTTCTCGACCGTGTTCATGGGACTGACGATCGAGTGTGCGAGATGCCACGATCACAAATACGATCCGATTTCGCAAAAAGAGTATTACCAACTCTTTTCGTATTTCAACAACATCGCGGAATGGGGTGTCGGCCCCAACGACGGGAATAGCCCTCCGTTTATCGAGGTGCCCAAGAGTTGGCCGCATTTGTCGCCCGATGAAGACCGGCTGATTCCGCCCGACCCGGTCCAACTGCGCAACGCTCGCAAAGATGCCGGTAATGGACTCCGACGCCCGCAAGCCGGATCCCCATCGACTGTGATGGTGATGAGCGAATTGGATCAACCGCGAGAGACCTATTTGTTAGTTCGCGGTCAATACAATGTTCCCGACAAATCCGAGTTGCTGCAACCTGCGATTCCAGCATCGTTAGATACCGGCGCGGGTGAAAACCCAACGAACCGCTTGGAACTCGCTCAGTGGTTGGTTCACCCGAACCATCCTCTGACAGCACGCGTGGCCGTCAATCGACTTTGGCAACAGTTTTTCGGTATAGGACTGGTCCAGTCAAGCGAGAATTTCGGTTCGCAAGGTACTCCGCCCAGTCATCCCGATTTGCTCGATTATTTGGCTGTCGAGTTGGTTGAAAACGGATGGGACATACGGGCTATCCAAAAGCAGGTTTTGCTCAGCAGCACCTATCAGCAAACGTCCGCGGTCGCGTCCGAGTTGTTTCAGCAAGATCCCAAAAACCGTTACCTGATGCGTGGCCCCCGAGTGCGACTGCCGGGTTTTGTCCTTCGCGACCAGGCCTTGGCGGTCAGCGGACTACTGGTGGACAAAATTGGCGGTCCGTCGACCAAGCCTTACATGCCGCCAAAGATCTGGCGGGCCATTTCCAATAACACTTACTCGCAAGACAAAGGCGAACAACTGTTTCGACGTAGCCTTTACACCTACTGGCGGCGCACGATTCCGCCACCGACGATGATGAATTTCAACGCCGCGGCACGCGAGGTCTGCATCGTGCGCACCGAACGCACCAATACGCCGCTGCAAGCGTTGACGTTGATGAACAACAAGGTGTTTGTCGAATCAGCCCGTTTTCTAGCTCAGCGAATGATCAAACAATCGCAGGCAGATGTTCAGAAGCAGATTCGATACGGATTCCAGTTAGCTTGCGGACGGCCGCCCAGCGACGCCGAGACAAAAGTATTGATGAAAGCGCACTCGCAATTCGCTGACCAATTCCGAAGAGACAAACCGTCGGCATTGCAATTGTTGTCAATCGGCGAAACACCTCGCGACGACTCGATCGATTTGTCGGACCACGCCGCGATGACAATGACGGCCTCGTTGATCCTGAATTTGGACGAAACGATCACCAAAGAATAATCATGCATCCCTCTCAATTTTCTCGTCGCTCGATGCTGCTTGGTTCCCTCGGATTGGCGTCGCTGCTGTCCAAAGACCTGCCGGCAGCCGTTGGCGTCGGTTCGAACGACAGACGGCCCCAACTGCCCCACTACACGCCAAAAGTAAAGCGGGTGATCTTCCTGTTTCAATCGGGCGGTCCGGCGCAAATGGACCTATTCGATTACAAACCAGGGCTCAAAGACAAATTCGGACAAGAGGTGCCGCGTAGCGTCTATCCAGATGATCGAAAAACGACGATGAGCTCCGCGCAGGCCTCCTTTCCGGTTGCCCCCAGTCAGTTCAAGTTCTCTCAACGTGGCCAGGGCGGTACCTGGATTAGTGAAACTCAACCCCATGTTGCGTCGATCGCCGACGACCTTTGTGTGATTCGATCGATGCATACCGATGCAATCAATCACGATCCGGCCATCACGTTTCAACAAACCGGATCTCAAATTCCAGGCCGGCCGAGTATCGGATCGTGGGTGGGCTACGGGCTGGGCAGCGAAAACGAGAACCTTCCAGCGTTCGTAGCGATGAGTTCCAAGGGGAGTGCCAAGACCGGGCAGCCTCTGTACGACCGACTGTGGGGCAGCGGTTTTTTGCCCACACGGTATCAGGGAGTGAAATTTCGCAATCAGGGTGATCCAGTGCTGGATATCAACGACCCAATCGGCGTTTCTCGCGACACACGACGCGTGATGCTCGATTCACTTGCGGAAATGAACCAATTGAAACATCGCAGCGTGGGTGACCCGGAGATTCAAACGCGGATTGCACAGTACGAACTGGCCTACCGAATGCAAATGTCGGTGCCTGACTTGTTGGATTTTTCCAGCGAGCCGCAACACGTATTGGACATGTATGGTCCCGATTCGACGAAGCCAGGAAAATACGCGTTCAATTGTTTGATCGCGCGTCGACTGGCCGAACGGGGTGTCCGATTCATTCAACTGTTTCATCAAGGTTGGGACCAACACGGCAATCTGCCCGTGCAGATCGCCAAGCAGTGCAAGGACACCGACCAACCCACCGCTGGATTGATCAACGATCTGAGACAGCGCGGCATGCTGGACGACACGCTGATCATTTGGGGTGGCGAATTCGGTCGAACGATTTACTCACAAGGCAAACTTACCGATTCCGTGTACGGTCGGGATCATCATCCAAGTTGCTTTACAATGTGGATGGCCGGCGGCGGAGTCAAAGGCGGCACAAATTACGGTAGCACAGACGAATACAGTGTGAACGTCGCCGAAAATGGCGTCAGCGTTCACGACCTTCACGCCACCGTGATGCATTTGTTGGGCATCGACCACGAACGATTCATTTTCAAACACCAAGGTCGCGATTTTCGACTGACGGACGTTCATGGAACGGTCGTCAAACCGTTGCTCGCCTAGTGCTGATGCGGATCGCACCGACGCGTCGGTTTTCGCATCGGCACTCATTCACTGGTTCGCCATTTCAGCGGGACGGTCGTCACACACCAAACCGTTTCCATTTGCTTGTCTCATTCTTGACACATTTTATGCGACTTCCCGCGATTATTTTTTCCGTCATGGTTGCCACATCGATCCTCACGATCGCACGTGCCGATGACTTCCCTCCGCTCATAAATACTGAGCCGGAATCCGAAGACACCTGGATGTCGGCCGACGATGCCGCGGCAAACTTCAAACTGCCCGAGGGATTTCGAGCATCCGTGTTTGCCGCCGAACCGGATGTGCAGAATCCGATCGCCATGACATGGGATGGGAAGGGGCGGTTGTGGGTGGCGGAAAACTACACCTACGCCGAACGCGGACAACGCTTCCAATTGGACTTGCGTGATCGCGTTTTGATCTTTGACAACACGACCGGCGAACAGTTCAAAAAGCGGACCGTGTTTACCGACAATGTCCAAATGCTGACTGGAATCGAAGTGGGCCGGGGCGGCGTCTGGTTGATGTGCCCCCCCAAGTTGATCTTCATTGCCGATGAAGACCAAAACGATGTTCCCGACGGTCCGGGCGAAGTCGTGCTGGACGGATTCACGGTGGCCGAGGCCAACTATCACAACTTTGCCAACGGACTGAAATTTGGTCCCGACGGTTGGCTGTACGGACGTTGCGGTGGGTCTTGCCCCGGTCGTATCGGCGTTCCTGGAACACCCGATCAGCGGCGACTAGCACTCGAAGGTGGTATCTGGCGGTATCACCCGAAACGCAAAACGGTCGAGGTACTCACGTCGGGAACCACCAATCCCTGGGGTCACGACTGGAACGGCGTCGAAGAAATGTTCTTCGTCAACACCGTCAACGGACATCTGTGGCACATGATCCCAGGGGCCCACTTCATGCGTCCGTTCTTGCTCGACCCAAACCGTCGCACGTACAAACTGATCGACATGCATGCTGATCACTGGCACTTTGATACCGGCCAGAGTTGGACAAAATCACGCGATGGCGCGGCAAACGAGTATGGGGGTGGCCACTCGCACATCGGGGCGATGGTCTACCAGGGAAACAATTGGCCGGACCAATACCGGGGTAACCTGTTCACGCTGAACCAGCACGGACGAAGGGCCAATCAAGAAATCCTCCAACGCCAAGGCAGCGGGTACGTCGCGAAACATGGCGACGACATAATGCACGCCGCTGACATTTGGTTTCAAGGGATCGATCTCAGCAGTGGTCCCGACGGCAGCGTGTTCGTGATCGACTGGAGTGATACCGGCGAGTGTCATGAACACACCGGCGTTCATCGCACCAGCGGACGCATTTTCAAAATCTCGCACCAGCAGGGCCCATCGGTCACGCCGATTGACTTCAGCCAAATGAGTTTCCAGCAGGCTGCGGCCAAGTTAACCGATTCGGAGCCGTGGACACGCCGGCAAGCGAGACTAGCGGTTGCCATCCAAGACGCCGATCCAGCGGCACCGATCGCGCCAATTGTCCGCAACGCCGATACGACTTCTGCACAGCGAGTCCAGACGCTCTTGGCCGCACACGCGACGGGAGCGACCCATCGTGACAATCTCATCCGTGCCACCTCGGATCCCGATCAACACGTGCGGGCATGGGCGATTCGACTGCTGACTGATACGTGGCCGATCGATGATGCACTCGGCCCTGCTTGGAAATCTCCGGCCGACAATCAACGTGTGATGAAGGAATCGGCCAAACTGATGCCGTTGCTCACTGAACTCGCTCGCACCGATCCATCTGCGTTCGTACGTCTGACGCTCGCATCCACCTTGCAGCGTCTGCCGGTGGCTCAGCGTCCACGATTGGCAAAAGAGCTTGTTGCACACGCCGAAGACGCCGATGATCACAACCTACCGATGATGATTTGGTACGGACTGATTCCGGTCGCCGATCAACATGCAATTCTGTTGGCCGACGTGGCCCAGCGATGCAAACTTCCCGACACCCTGCAGTGCATCGCACGGTGTTTGGCCGAGGAAAGCGAGAAGCAGCCCGAAGCGATGAACCGATTGCTTATTTACGTCGCGCAAAGTGACGAAGTTAAATTTCAGAAAGACGTGCTTAACGGCCTCTCTCTGGGATTTGCCGGTTGGGCTCGCGCAATCGAACCAGCAGCGTGGCGACAAGTGACACAACTTCGTTCGCAGGAGTTGAAAGATCAGGTACGTGAATTGAGCGTCGTGTTTGGCGACGGCCGGGCCATGGAGGACTTAAAAAACATCGCACTTGGTCGCACTGATGCCGACGACGCCCTGCGTCTGAGCGCCCTCCGAGCGCTGATACAAAGTGAACCGGTTGACTTGCGCGACATATGCCAAGAATTACTCAAGAACAATCGAATGAATGTTGCCGCAGCACAGGGACTCGCGAAGTTTGACGATCCTGAAATCGGCAGAGCACTCGTTTCGCGATACAACAACTTTCGCGCCCCATTTCGACCGCAAATCATTTCCATCCTCTCGTCGCGTAAATCGTTTGCCGAGGCCATGCTGACCGCCATCGAACAGGGCAAGATCCCACGCGACGATCTTTCTGCATTTCAAGTTCGTCAGATTCACAGTTTCAACGACGAACCCCTATCGCAAATGGTCCAGAAAGTGTGGGGAGAAGTTCGCGAGACACCGGCCGAGAAACAACAGGCGATCGCGCAATTGAAACAGTCGTTGACGCGAGAGGTATTGAATCAAGCAAACAAAGCCAACGGGCGGCAGTTGTATTCCAAACTTTGCCAAACCTGTCACCGTTTGTATGGCGAAGGTGGCAAGGTTGGCCCCGATTTGACCGGATCCAACCGTGACAATCTGGACTACTTGCTCAGCAATATTATCGATCCCAGCGGCGTAGTCGACAAAGATTTTCGCATGACGATCTTGTTGCTCGACGACGGACGTGTAATTAGCGGCATGGTCACTGACGAATCCGATCGAACGATTTCGATTCAGACGGCGACCGAGGCAATCACATTGGACAAAGAGTCCGTCGAGCGCCGCACAATTACCGATCAGTCACCCATGCCCGCAGGCTTGTTGGACAACTTGTCACCCGGCCAGATCCAGGATTTGATCAGCTATCTTTCGCACCCCAACCAAGTGTCGCTGCCTGGGTCGTAAAGGACCCGATCTGACCAAGAATCGTCGTTGCTTGGCTCGCAGCGTGCCGACACCATCGCGGGTCGATTGACGATCCTGGAG
>JABDKS010000051.1 GCA_013002105.1 Pirellulaceae bacterium
GGTTCCCGTCATCACGAGACATCACAGACTTCGAACGCCTGCTGTAATGACCGGATTGGATCGTCACTGGTCGGCAAAAACTCCTGGGCGATGAAACCCTGGTAACCGGTGTCCAGTATCGCGCGAATCACCGCAGGATAATTGATTTCCTGAGAATCATCCAATTCTCCTCGGCCTGGATTTCCGGCTGTATGATAGTGCCCCACTATTGGATGATAGCGGCGGATATTACGGATCAGATCACCGTTCATGATCTGCACGTGGTAGATATCAAATAGCAGGCGAAAACTTGGTGAATCCATCGCCTTTACCAAATCCGCGCACAAATGGAGGTCATCACCCCAATACCCGGGGTGACCCTTCATCGGGTGCGAATCGTCGCGGCTGTTCAGATGCTCCAGCACGATCCCAATCTTGTTCTGCTGGGCGTAGGGAAGTACCCGCTTCCAACAGGACAAGCAATTTTTTCTAGCCGCGTCATCGGAAATCCCTGCTTTCGACATTCCCGTGAATGTGATCACGTTGGGGGCACCATACTTCACCGCCAAATCGATCCCTTCCCGCAACTTGGTTTCGACCAGCGGATGATTTTCCGGGTCGACCGGCCCGTTGGCGAACCCGTGGCTACCAGTCAATGAAATTTTGAGTCCGATCTTGGTGACCGCATCGTACTTGGCCGCCGGAATGCCTTCGATCGCTTCGAAGCCAATCTGTTTGCAATGCCCGGCCAAAGTCACGGCATCCATCGGATTGAAACACCAGCCCATCACCGATTGTCGGACGCGGCGCCGGGTCGGTTGATTGTCTTGGCCCAGCGCGCTGTTGGCAGCGATGGCGGTCGACCCGGCAAGCAGCAGCTGAGTGGAAAGAAATTCGCGGCGTTTCATTTCGAAATTCCCTGGATCTCTACAATTCCCGCGGCTGTTGCCGCCTGTCAAGGTTGATCGATCAACCATTGGTCATAAACCGAATCGATCTGAAACTCGGTCACCCCTGCGTTTCGTAGCCGTTCGATATCTTGCTTGGCGCGCTGCTTGTGGTTGATTCCCAGGTAATGAAAAATGTTGATCGATGGTACAACCGGTACACCAAGCTCGAGTCCCTGCTGGACTTCGGGTGCCTTAAAACGCATGCCTCGTGGAAATAAAAAGTATCGGCTGGAGACATCTTCGCCACGATTCTTGGCGGCAACGATCTGATCATATTTCATACTGACAATCGCTTTGCCAGTCAGTCGTTGCTTTACTTCACTGGCTCCGATGACATAAGTCGTCTGCAACTGCTGGTGTTCGCGCAAGCTTTGTTCAATGGCTTCGACAAAGGACTCCGGCAGATCGCCGCCTTTGACATCCAGCATGATCCGCAGCCGGCCGTCACAGGCCTGTAAATACTCGGCGAGTGTCAGTGGCCGTTCGTTGCCCGGGGTGGCGCGTAGTTTTGAAATCTGATCCCAAGTCAGGTCCGCCACCTGCCGGGGATCGCCGTAGTAACGTTTAAAATCGGCGTCGTGATGGACAACAGCGACACCATCCTTGCTTTTCCGCACATCGACTTCGACCATCCAATATCCACGCTGAACCGCAGCTTCGATGGCCGCCAGGTTGTTTTCGATGATCGAATCCGTAACCACTCCGCCCCGGTGCGCAATCATGCGAATCGAATCGTCTGCGAACGCCAGCGAGCAAACTGAAACGAATAAGAGAGTCCAGAAAGGTTGCAATGGTCGCATCAAAGTCTCGAACTGAAGCCTAGGGAACATCAATGCTGACCCAAAAACCGCGTTTGCGGTCAGCCCGGCGACGGACATCTTCCAACAAGTGTTCGATCGATCCGTCGAAATCTAAACGCAACGTTCGGTTCCCGAAGCGAATCCGAACTTGTTCGTTTAGATCGATGTCGTTTTGCGGACGCAACAAGACTCGGAATGTTTCACTCGGTCCGCTGACGGACAACAAATTGTCCTGACCGGCTGAGAACGAAACTTTTCCGGCACGCAAACGCTTGGCCTGATCCCACAGGATCGGATCGATTGCGACCGACGGGTTTAGTTCACCGACTTCGACCCACCAGAAGAATTGGTCTCCGGTCCGCATGGTCGACACATCGAACTCGGTCGGCATCATTCCACGGCGATGCGAAGACAGCTTCATCCAATCGAACAGCGCAGGGATTTCATCATAAAAGTACTCGCG
>JABDKS010000068.1 GCA_013002105.1 Pirellulaceae bacterium
TTTGACGGCGACGGCAGCGAAAAGCTGCTGGACCATTTGTTGACACGCCGCGTTAGCGATTTGGCAGTCGGTCAGATCCGATATGGTTTGATGTGCAATGCCGACGGCGGCGTGTTGGACGATGTATTGGTATCGCATCTGGAGACACCATCGCAAAGACGATTTCATCTATTAGTGGTCAACGCTTCCAACCGAGCCAAGATTCTCAAGTGGATCGAACCGCACTTGGCTGACTTTCCCACGGTGACGATGTCGGATCGAACCGAGTTGACGGCAATGATTGCTGTCCAAGGCCCCAAGGCGATTGACGTTTGCAACCGATTGTTTTCGATCGATATCAGTGCGCTGAAATATTACTCGGGTAAGATCACCGAGCAGTTTGGCAAACCGGTGATCATTAGCCGGACCGGTTACACCGGCGAGGATGGTTTTGAACTGATCGTCCGCGCCGAAGAAGCCGGTCGGATTTGGGAGAATCTCCTGTTAGTCGGCCGCGACAGCGGATTCGCTGCGGCTGGATTGGGAGCTCGCGACACATTGAGAATGGAAGCGGGCATGCCGCTGTACGGGCATGAACTTGATGAATCAATCAATCCGATTGCCGCGGGTTTAAAATTCGCGTGCAACTTGGAGGGGCGTTCGTTTATCGGCGACGAAGCGTTGCGTGCGGTTGCCGCGGACGGGTCGAAACAGGTTCGAATCGGACTGATTCCTGAGGGTAAGCGTCCGGCGCGAGAAGGTTGCGACGTTTTGTCGGCCGATGGAGCGAAAATCGGTCGTGTCACCAGCGGCGGTCCATCGCCCACGCTTGGACATCCGATCGCCATGGCTTACGTTGACGCCTCCCGGGCAGACGAGGAACCGTTTCAAATTGACATCCGTGGGAAGTCCGTCAACGCCAAACGGACAAAAATACCGTTTTACAAACGTCCCAAATCGTGAATCGCGAAGAGGAAGATGAGCCATGTCGCGTGACAAAACAAAATTGCTGTATGCCGAAAGCCACGAATGGGTGGACGTAGACGAACAAGACGGTCAAAAGATCGCTACGATCGGAATTTCTGCATTCGCGATCGAGCAATTAAACGATCTGGTTTACATGGACTTGCCCGAAGTCGGCAAAACGCTGGCGGTGGGTGACGAATTTGGCGAAGTCGAATCGGTCAAAGCGGTCAGTCCGCTCTACAGTCCGGTCAGCGGCGAAGTGGTCCAGGTGCACAGCGAGTTACCCGATGACTTAGAAAAAATCAACGAGGACCCCTATGACTTTGGTTGGATTATCAAAGTCAAGATTGACGACGATTCTTCCTTGAGTTCGTTGATGGATCATGCCGCATACGAAAAACAGTGCGCCGAAGCAGGATGATCTGACGCGAGGCAGTCTATTCGTAGCACACAGTCTATTCGTAGCACACAATCTATTCGCAGCACACAGTCTATTCATGGCACACACGCCGAACGCGGCTCTCGAATAGACACGATCATCGACGTGGGATCGATCCACATGCAAGGCCGATTGATACCGCTTGCCACAGCGTCCGGCGTGCAGAACATGTCGATTGATCAAGCTTTGGCCGAATCCGTTGACGCTACCCGAACGCCAACGTTGCGGTTTTATCAATGGTCCGAACCGACATTATCGTTGGGCTACTTTCAACAGTTGGCCTCGCGGTCGCAACACGTTGCCAGTCGCGACGCGACCGTTGTGAGACGCTCGACCGGTGGCGGCGCGATTTTGCACCACCACGAACTGACCTACAGCATCGCTGTCCCCAACGCTGCGTCGATTGCCGGTGGTCGCTTGGATTTGTACCGTGACGTTCACCGGGCCATTTCCGATGGACTGGCGAACTGGGGAGTGCAGGCCGTTCCCTTTCGACTCGATCCGGTTTGGTCGGGAGCTAAAGACGCGTTCCTCTGTTTTCAACGACGGACCGACGAGGATTTGGTGGTCAGCGGCTACAAAGTTCTCGGCAGCGCCCAGCGACGATCACGAAACGCACTGTTACAACACGGAAGCCTGTTATACCGGGCGAGTTCATTTGCACCTGAGTTACCGGGCGTATTTGACTTGAGTTCGCGCGAGCTTTCGTTCGATCAACTAACTGGCGTGATCGCACAGAACCTTGCCGCCACGTTAAAGTTTTCGTGGCAGACCTCGGAACTGACTCAAGCCGAACTGACACGCGCTCAGGAGATCTCCGAAAGCCGATTTCGGAGTGATCAGTGGCAAAATCGTAGATAGCCCATGCGAGGGGTTATGGCGTCTCGCTGTCGTATTTACGTCGTCATTTTTCGCAAAAGGGAGTGTATTCTGTCGGATGAAAGCGCTTAAAGCACTAAATAAGGCATTTGCGCGAACGCAAAACTACTTAGAATTTACGTTGCATGTAGCTTACGGCTTTTTGGCAATGGGAAGCCGACAAGATCACGTGCAGGGACTTTTCCTGAGGCTGACGGATGATTCGAGCGAGTCGACATCAATCGATGCTTCCTTGTGAAGCAAACCAGCGTGTCGTCACTTAATCGCCATACTGCCACCTAACATTGCTAATTGAATCAACTGCCTCCGACCTGCGCGGGGCAGCCTGCCCGTATTGATGGACCATTGGAGTCTAGGTGATCTATGAAAGTGAAGCTTAAGGTCGTCGGCGGCAGTCATGATGGAAAGGAAATCGCGATAGGAAGCGAGAAATTTTTGATTGGTAGAAGCGAGTCCTGCCAGCTTCGTCCGAAAAGCGAATCGGTTAGCCGCAAGCATTGCATCTTGGTTTTGCGTGACAATCGGTTGTTGATTCAAGATTTGAAAAGTCGCAATGGCACGTATGTCAACGACAAACGACTTCCCGCTGACAAAGCGAAAGTATTGAAGCCGGGCGACCAATTGCGGATTGGCAAATTGAGTTTTGAAGTGATCATCGAGCACGGCTTGCAAGCGGCAAAGAAACCGCAGGTGGCCGATGTGGGTGACGCAGCGGCAAGGACGGTCGAAGCGGGCGGTGATAGTAAGTTCGAGGCGGTTGATGTCAGTTCGTGGTTGGATGAAGCGGATCAGATTGATCGAGTTCGGAAACTTTCCGATCCCGAGACTCGCCAATTCAGACTTGCCGAAGGTCAGTCTGCGGGTGATTCGTCCCACGACGGTGACAGTACGGACCTTTCGGTAGACGATTCGACCGATGCCGATTTGAAAAAGAAGAAGCGTCCACCCAAGACAAAACAGAAGCCTGGCAAACTACCCGAGGGTGCAAAGAAATCGCTGAAAGATTCATCTCGCGATGCCGCTGACGATGCGTTGAAGCGATTCTTTAGCGGGCGATGAACAAGCGGTAACGCTGCGCTGCACCGCCGGAGCTGGTTCTCAGCCACATACCGCGAGGCGAGTGCCGTTAGGCTGGAGCTGAATGAATGAACGAAACCAACGCGGTCCTTGCCGAGCGTTTTCGACAAAATGACCCGACGGCCTTTGCGAAATTGTTCGGGCGTTATCACTCGTTGGTCTTCAATCGCTGTTTGCGAATGCTCCATCACCGGCAGGATGCCGAGGACGCGACGCAAGAAACGTTTTCGCGGATGGCCCGGTACCTGGACCGCTGGGATCCACGCAAACCGCTGGAGCCTTGGTTGATTGCGATCGCCGGCAATCGATGTCGCGTCCAGCTTTCGCGTCGGCAAAAAACCGAATCGCTCTCCACGACGATTGAGCCGACAACCGAGCGTTGTAGTGAACAACTCTCTGCCCAGTGGCTTGGCGAAGAAGTTCAGCTGGCCGTGTCGCGACTGCCCGAAAAGCAGCGAACAGCATTTATACTGTTTCATGAAGAGTTGCTTAACTACGCCCAAATCGCCGTGATACTTGATGCGCCTGTCGGGACCGTCAAGACTTGGGTCCATCGCGCTCGGATGAATCTGATCGACCGGCTGCGTCAACGCGAAGTCGTGCATCAGGGCGACACTGCGAGGCGATCCGGGGGAACGCTGGGCAAACAGAAGCGAGATCGGAACCATTCGGAGGTGTCAGCATGAATTGCAATGACTTTGACGATTGGCTGCAGCAGCAGTTGGACGAACGATCCGGTTTGCAGATGTCAGACGAGATTGGGCAGCACGTTGACCGTTGTGATCATTGCCGGGGTCATTGGAATGCTTGGCAACAAATTGCCGCGACATTGCCCGTTGATGACGGTTTCAAGGCGGTCGAAAAGGTGCTTGATAGGCAGGTTCCTGCTGTTCGGGTTTCTGTTTGGACTTCGGCCCGCGATGCAGTCGCCCTTGTCGCCGCGTTGGCGGCCATCTTGATGGTATCGTTTTTCATTCGAGGATCCGAAACAGCAACGCAATCCGTTGCGCAGGTGGATCACGATCACGCGATTGGTGCTGGTGTGATGACGGGAGCCGGGGCTGTGAATCATGCGGATGGGGCATCGCAGTCAGGACATGCAGATCGACTGAGCTCACCATCTGAATCTGATCCGAGAACCGCTGAACGAAAATCGCCGGACATGGATCCATCTCTTTGGTGGCGGCGGATTCAAAGTCGCGATTGGATCGCACAGACGATGCCCGCGATGCAGAGCGTCCGTGATGGTGTTGCGCCGTTGGGTCGGTCGCTCGTCAACGCTGTCACGATTTTGGCGATCGGGCCCCGAGAGCGAACGTCATGATCGGTATCAGCTGCGACCGGATTGCGCGACGTTTGCTCTCACCAGGCCGTTTGGTCCTTGGTGCGATGTTGATCATTTTGTCATCGCCGTCTCAGCTTGCGGCCGAAGAACGCGTTCGACTGAAGAACGGGATTTCCGAAAGTGGCACGATCTTTAACTTGCCCGGTCTCAATCAAAACCCATTCGCGTCGGCCGGTGGCGGCGTCAAGGCGCAGCCAATCATTATGGTTGATGATGGTATGCGGCGGGTCTATATGCATCGACGGGGAATGGTGATTGGCGAACCGCAAGCGACACGCGGTATCGAACGTACCATCGAATTCGACTTTAAAGCCCCGTTGAGCGGCAAGGCAATCGCAGGACTTGGTCCGTTGTTAGCGGTCTCACCGTTCAATGAGTTCGCACGGCGGGCCGTCAATATTCGCGGTGTCAGTGGCGAAACATTGACGATCTTGCAGGGAATCACTGAACTGAATTCCCGCTATGCGAAGGTGGAAGCGCTCAAAGACAAGCCCTCCTACATGTGGGACATGCGAGTTCCAACCAGTTCGTTGGATTCGGAAACCTTGCAGGCGATATTTGAGCGACGACTCAAACGACCGAATTTGACCGACGAGCAGCGTTTGGACCTTCGTTTGGAGCACGTTCGGTTTTTTATCGAAGCGGAGCGGTTCGGCGACGCGCGTGATGTGCTGCTGCAAACCATGGATGAGTTTCCCGATCAGGCCAACATGGAGAAGCGGCTGATTGGCATCACCGAATTGGAGGCTTCCAAGATCATCCAAGAGGCGCAGCACCGCGCCGAGGTCGGACAAGAACCGTTTGCGAGAAGAATTTTGTCCAGTTTCCGCCCCGAGTCGGTCGGTCGAATCACACGATTGGAAGTGCAAGACGCGGTTGCCAAATTGGATCAGACTCAAAAATCTGTTGATGACGCGATGGCAAAAATGCGTCGGTTGGTTGGTAAGTTGAATCCCGGCCAGATTACTTCTTTGACTCCACTGTTAAACGAAATGGATGCTGGATTATCGGCGGCCACGCTGCCGCGACTCAGTGGATTCATTCTGGGTGACGAAACGAAGTTGACGACAGATAACCATGTCGCCTTGGGGGTATCGGGGTGGTTGATGGGAACGGGCGCGAGTGTGCAGAATTTGAGCGTCGCGATCTCCATGATCCATGTTCGAGATTTAGTGGCAGAATATTTGGCGACCGACGACGCAGCACGACGCGCTGCGATTATTCAGGAATTGGCAAACGTGGAAGGTGCTGAGCCGGAATACATCGCCAGGATGCTACCTCTATTGAAACCTCCGCGTGCTCTGACACCCGAAACCGAGAATCCGGAAATCCCGGGAATGCACGCGATCGGTGTCGACGAATCGCCGGACACACCACGGGCTGTACCACGATATGTCGTTCAACTGCCTCCCGATTACGATCCGTTGCGCGAATACCCGTGCATCGTGTCGCTGCATCCTCCGCAAGCCACACCCCAACAACAATTGGAATGGTGGGCGGGTCCGTACAACGCAGAACTGGGATTTCGGGGTGGGCATGCGACGCGACATGGATACATCGTGGTATCGCCTGCGTGGACACGTGCATCCCAACGCGTTTACGAGTACACACCGAGGGAGCATCAGCGGGTCCTGGTGGCTTTGCGTGATGCGATGCGGCGGACATCGATTAATGCCGATCGCGTGTTTTTGGTCGGTCACGGCGAAGGCGCAACGGCAGCTTGGGACATTGCGGTTTCGCATCCCGAATATTGGGCCGGTATGATCGCGATCAGTAGCGATCCAGATAAAACGATCACGCACTATTCGCCCAACGCTGTGCAGTTGCCCATGTATCTGGTTGTGGGTGAATTGGATCGCATCCGCAGCAAGGACAATCATGCGTTCAGTGCGATCTTGGACGACTACGTGAATGTTCGAGCCGATGCGATGGTGGTCATCTATCGCGGCTGGGGTCACGCGTACTTCTTTGACGAAATTCACCGCCTCTTTGATTGGATGAATGCTGCGTCGCATCGACGAAAAGACATTCCTCAGACAATCGACCACGTCACGATGCGCGATGGCGATGATTTTTTTTGGTGGTTGGAACTCGACGGGCTCAAGCCGGGAACCGCGATCAATCCTATCTTGTGGGAACAGGCCAAGCGGATTCGGGCTAAGAAAGTCGAAGCATCGATTGGTGCCAATAACCAGATTCGGATTTCGCAGGGGCCATCCGAGCGGTTCACGGTTTGGATGCGACCGGGAATGGGAATCGATTTGAATCAGCCAATCACGATTCGCTACGGTTCTCGTCCGATCTATCACGACTACGACGGGAGCATCACGACGATGCTCGAAGACGTGCGTCAACGGGCGGACCGAAAACGTCCCTTTTGGACCAAAAAGGTCGTTCCCTAGCCAGCCGCCGATTCGTTCATCGTCCATCGGGCGGGCGGCTCGTTTTGCATCGGATATCTGTGAGCTCTGGATCTCGTGGAACGATCACGTTTCGCGGCGTTCGAACCTTATTGTCGAGACAGCATCGTCCGCTGCGGCATACAATATTCGCTACTGGATTTGCTACCGGATATCCCCCTCCCTTCCCCACTTGAGGTGTCATCGTGAAGCGACGTGATTTTTTGGCGACCAATGTTTTGCTTGCTGGAACAGCTGTCTCGTCTGCGGGACGTTTGGCTGCTGAAGACAAAGTTCAATCAAAGCCACAACCATCAGCCAACCAAAAGAGCGGCAAGGTTCGCCAGAGCGTGATGGGCTGGTGTTTCAAGCCGATGGATGCGATCACGCTGGCAACGCACTGCAAGCGAATTGGAATCGAAGCGATCGAAGGGATCTCGTCGGATCATTACGACGCGGTAACCAAGATTGGCTTAAAAATTTCGCTAGTGGGAAGTCATGGATTTGCGACCGGTCCGCTGGACTCAGAAAACCATGCGGAAGTGGAAAAGAAGTTGCGTGATGGAATCGACTTGGCGGTGAAGTATGGCGCGCCGAACGTGATTACGTTTACGGGAATGCGCAAAGAGGGAATCAGCGACCAGGCAGCACGCAAAAACTGTTTGGATTGTTGGAAACGCGTCATTCCTTACGCAGAAAAGAACAAGATCGGATTGGTCTTGGAACATCTCAACAGCAAAGAGCACCTGGACGAGAACGGTAAGGTGCATCCCATGAAAGGACACCCGGGCTACTGGGGGGATGATGTGGATCTTTGCGCCGATTTGGTCAAGGCAGTTGGGTCGGACAGTTTCAAATTGCTGTTTGATGTCTATCACGTGCAAATCATGAACGGAGATTTGATCCGTAATATCAACCGCTATCACGAATTAGTGGGTCACTATCACACCGCCGGGAATCCTGGACGTAGAGAACTGGATGATTCGCAAGAAATTAATTATCCACCTGTGATTCGTGCGATAATGGAGACAGGTTTCCAAGGCTACATTGCTCAGGAGTTTATCCCCACGTCGGATGATCCGATCGCGTCGCTGGAGCAGGCATATCACGTCTGTGACGTCTAGGGCATGATCGATTCGGACCGCAATCACGCGGTCTGGAGCATCATGACGGCAACCATCACTGTGGTGGGGGGGGTAGTAGCGATGAATGCGGCCAATGACCTGCGTTGGGCTGGTGAGCCCAATACTGGACAGGGAACCTGAGCAGCGAGAAAGGTGTCCAAGATGCGAGCCCGGAAAGGGCGAGTAGCGTTGGGCGACTTTGGGTTTGCATTGAGTCCTTTGTTCGACGGTTGGACGTTTCTACCTAGAGCGTGCAGTGGCGGGGGGATGGACTCGATGGGGTGAAGTACGTTTGATTTTGTCCATCGTTTGGTCGATGTCGTCATGACTAGTAGTCCCAGCGAACCCAACGGATCCGATCCGGCGATACCACCGGATCGGTTGTCACCACCACCAGCAAGTCCTAACGACAGTCGCGATCGGCTGTTGATTGACCGTCCACTTGATCGCGGACACAAACAGAACTTTCATCGACGCAATCGAGAGACTTCTCGCGACGATGCGGACCCTTCGGGGCAGTTAGATCCAATGCTTGATTCTTTGCCGCCTGGCGTAACGACCGATGACTTTCGAGCATTAGGCGTGAACACGCACGAATGCCGTTTGACGGTGATTCGACGTGCTGCCGTTCGAAGTTCCAAGATCTTGGCCGATCGGCAGTTGTCTTCGCCGACATCCCAGGTCGGGATACAGCTGTCCAAAGTCGCGACGTCGGCGTACCGGTTGATGGACCCGCGAAAACGTGACGACCCACATCAACGAGTGTTCGTTGGTCGCATCATGCCCAACGCATTGACTTGGGCGGGGCGAACGCGATTTTCCGTCGACGACCCACAGACGCCGACACAATCGTCGGCACCCCAATGGATGCCGGAGCTCGACGCGTTGGACGACGAAGCGCCGTTCGTTGCGTTGGATACCACCGGGACTGCTTTGGCCACCGGAATCGATTTGCGAAACGGGCTGACACAGAGCTTGGATTCGGACGACTTGCTCGATCGCGGGCTCTTGGCCCAAGCTTGGATGTCGATTCGGACCCTGAGTGGCTATCGTGTTGCGGCTTCACTGTTGCTGGCGGGCTGTTTGATTGCTGCGTTCAGTTGGTTCGTCAACGGCGATCCATCACGAATGGCAGATTCCAGCAGCGCGAATTCCCAGAGCACTAATTCCAGCGGCACTAATTCCAGTGGCACTAATTCCAGCGGCACTAATTCCAGTGGCACTAATTCCAGTGGCATGACCGCCTCCGATTCGGTCGCAGCTCCAGATTCGGTCGCAGCTCCAGATTCGGTTGTGAGCCCCGGTAAGCTCGCAACCACCGATACCTTGCCAAACTCCGAAACATTGGCCTCGCCTGATGCGTTGTCAGTGCCGGCTACTCCTGTCGGTCCCACACCGGTTCCGCCCGCACCGTCGGTCGAGACATCGCCAGAATTCGCAATGGACACATCCAACGCCAATTCAGCCATGGCTGATGGATCCAATCCCGGACGGATCGGTTCGATCGATGACGGGGCATCTGTCATCAATGATACAAGTGACGATGGGGATTTTGGCCCCAAGACGCTCCCGAGAGATCGTGTCGTTGTCGAAGCCCCATTGAAATTCGATTCGATGCCAGAAGTGTCACCTGATTTGAAGGAGTTGGATCAAAACGCCAATACAAGTGACGCAGATCCGCTGGCGATGATGGACGCGATGCCGGGTTCCGAACATCGGGCGATGGTTGACTCGAAATCCGGCGATTCGCAATTAGGTCGTGCTGATGTTTCAACGTCGGACGAGAAATCGGCGACGTTCCTGACAGATCCCTTTGCCGATTTAGAGTTGGATGCGATCGTTCAGCAAATCCCGATGGTCGAGTCGGATGGGGGCGAAATGGACCTCCCAGCAGAGTTGATCGGACCAGCGGTCGTTCCAGGATCTGACGAGGTCAGGCAGCTTCGTGAGCGAATGGCAAAGTTATTGCCGGTACTGCCGCAGCCGATAGAAACCGATTCGATCAACGTCGTCCTCACTGAATTGGAAAAGATCCAGCAAGAGTTGCCCGTTGGGTCAGCGGACTATTGGACCGCACGTGTGATGGCGGCCGAATGGATGTGGGTCACAACGCAAATTGATCAAGTGCGACAATACCTTGTGCCGCTGACGGACCATTACGACATTTCCATGGACGATCTGTTGACGGCGACATTTGTCAACGCGGCGCCTGCGGGGCAGTCGATCCAGGGACACGAACATCGGGTGGACCAAGGATTGCGGTTGTTTGATCGAATGTTGATCCACGAGGAATTCGAGAACGCTCAACGGATCAACGACGATTTGGAAAAACTGACATCGCAGTTGGCTACCGATCGGCCGGAGGCAATGCGTCAGCAGTTCGACGACGCCTTGGTTCAAATGATCCGTTTACAAGAGACGGCGCGACCAATGCTCGCGCAAGCTGCGCATCAGCGAAATGGTCAGCACCAGTCAGGTCGCCCGGACGTGGCGGCCAGCGACCAGAATCCAGACGACCAGAAACCAGATAACCGACAACCGGCAGAACAACTCCGCAACAACGCCGGCCAAATTGATTCGGAATCATCAGGTGATTCGTCAGATGGTCGCGAGTTGGTCCATCGTAATAGCGGCTCAGGGATCACTGGTCGGTATTTGTGTTTGATGCTGCGGCGTTGGGATCAAGGATTGCCGTACTTGGCCGAAGGAACCGACCTGCGGCTCGCCACAGCCGCACAGCAGGAACTGGAATTGGATCCCAATGCAAACAGCAAGGTGCGGTCGGAAGTGGCTCAACGGTGGGCGACCGTTGCTGAGCGGCTTGATGGTCGAGCAGCCGACTCCATTCGTTTGCACGCCATTGACTTGTTACGCGAGAGTCTGGCGACGGCGACGGGTATCGAAAAGCTGGAGTTGGAGCGGAGGATTGATGCCGCGCAAGCAATATTGCCTGAATATCTGCAGCCCGTGTCCAGTGGAGACCCGTCGTTGCGATTGAAGGATGGATTTCGCGTACCCACGGATGATCACAGTAACACGCTTGGTCGTGATGACCTTGGTCGCGATGACGCTGCTGGACTGGATGACGCTGCTGGTCCGGATGTTCGCTCTGACACAGATACCAAGGTGCCTAAGGAGGCTAGCGGTCAGCGGGGTCTCAATGGTCGTATGCGAATCGAAGGCACGGACGTTGGAGTTCAGGTTCGCTATGAGCCGCCGATGGCGATCACGGATGCGGTGTTTGAACAAATCGAAGGCAAGCTGGGACGCGAAATCGATCTCGTGACGATGGAGCTGTATGGGACATTTGTACTCGACGAGCCAACAACGATTCGCGTGACGACGGCCGAGCGTCTTGGTGACACGCTTCAGCAACTCTTTCTGGACGATCAGGAGATTGACATCGCCAGTGGCGGATCGGTGCTTGTACCGGAAACTCCGCCAGGGCCGCATACGATCCGATGGGTGGTCGTTGGTAACCAGTTTCCAAAAGTGTTCTTGGATTTGCGGGATGCCAAGAGCCATGTGGAATTTGACGTACGTAATGCGTATCCACCGCAAGCGGGTGACCTGCCGACGCGGTTAACAGTCAATATGGTGCCGTCACGATAGGCCTGCGACCGTCGTGACAAGATGCTTTGAATTGGTTAATCGTGCTGTTTTAATCCGGTTTACATCGGTCACAATCGCCGTGTTACAACACCGCAGCGGTTGGGTCATGTCGTGATTTGACCGCGGTAGGACGATTACGATGATGTGGTGTCCACCCATCAAATGACCGAGTTCAGTCGATTGAACACGTAATTTGCGGTTGTTGAACGATAGATCCGATTCTGTGAACTATTCACCGCGCTACAATGCGTGGGCACGCACACTCATTCTCGCAACGGACCGGAACGCATGAACGCCATCATGGCACCGCCTCAAGCAAAGACGCTTAAAGAATTGATCGATAGTGGTTGGAAGTCAAAAACCGTCAAACGCGAACTACGTGATAATTTCACCACGATGTTGGCTGCTGGCAAAGAATTGTTCCCGGGAATCGTGGGCTATGACGACACGGTGATCCCAGAGATCAATCTGGCATTGCTTGCCGGTCATGACATTTTGTTTCTCGGCGAAAAGGGACAAGCGAAAAGTCGGATCATGCGGATGCTGACCCGGTTTTTGGATGAATGGATCCCCTATATCGACCATCCGGAATTGCCAGTCCATGAAGACCCGACCAACCCAATCTCGTCGTTGGGCAAGCGGTTGATCGCTCAGCACGACGCAGACGACATCAAGATTGCTTGGTGGCATCGCGACGATCGTTATGCAGAGCGTTTGAGTCCGGGGACGAAATTCGCCGACATCATTGGTGAAATTGATCCGGCAAAACTGACCGGTGGTGTCAGCATGAGCGCCGAAGAGGCATTGTCATTTGGGTTAATTCCACGAATGCATCGCGGCATTTTTGCGATGAACGAACTGCCCGAATTGGACGACCTGGTCCAAGTTGGTTTGTTCAATATCCTGGAAGAACGCGATGTGCAAATTCGCGGCTATCCGATTCAGTTTGATATTGATCTCGTCATTCTTTTTTCTGCGAACCCAGCGACGTACAACCGCAGCGGAAAAGTTATTCCGCAACTCAAGGACCGGATTGGGACGATCGTACAGACGCATTACCCAAGTGATCGTGACCAAGGGATCGAGATTTTGCAGCAGGAGGTGGGTGACGATCTAGCGGGGGACTATCCGGTCCAGGTGCCTTATTTCATGTACCAGATCGTCGAAGAGATCACCAACCAGGCGCGGCAAAGTTCGTATATCGATCAAGCGTCGGGTGTGTCGGCTCGTTTTTCATTAGCCAATTTCCGCACGATTGTTGCATCGGCTCGTCAGCGCGGCGTTATTCATGACGAGCGGCCGGCCGTCCCTCGCATCAGTGATCTCGGCCATATCTATGCCAGTTCGCTGGGCAAGTTGGAGTTGGATCTGATGGGGACACATCAGATGAGCGAGAAAAAGGTGGTCGATGCGGTGATGGCGAAAGCCATTGAAATTGTTTTCTCTGAGTACGTCGAGGAGCATGGCCTTGCTGAGATCGCGGAGATTTTTCGCGGTGGCGTGCGGATCGAGGTTGGTGATCTGCTACCCAGTAGCGAATATGCCCAGCGGCTCAAACAGGTTCCGCCAGCGTGGAACATTGCCTTTGAGGTCAACGCCAGCGAGAACGAAGCAGTACGCGCTAGTTGTGTCGAATTCGTTTTGGCGGGGCTTTATTCGATGGATCGCATCAGTCGATCCAATCGTCACGGAAAAATTGAGTACGAATTCTAGGTTCACGCGATGCGTTATCGACCCGGTGGCGTGATCCACGCTTATCAAAAGTACGATCCCACCCAATTCCCACCGCCCAATCAACCGCCTCCGGATTTGGTATCGCCGGCGTTCGAGCAGGCGTTGATGTACGGCAACTACCGTGAATTGACCGAAGAAGAATTGGCCAACGCGGTACGGATTGATCCTAGTCAAATCGCAGGACTCGGCCCCAGCTTGGACATGCTGCGGGCGATGCTGGAGGAACGCAAACGAAAGATTTTGGAGCGGTACGAAGCACGTACAGTTCAGAAAAAGGCGCGAAAAGCGTTTAATCATTCGGCCAAGAATCTTCGTGTGCCCAAAAAACTGGAGAAGATGTTCCAGCGGGCAGTCAATCAGGAACAGCCGTACTTGATGGAGTCGCTGTGGTATCAAGCGGGCGACGATAGCGGACAACTTGCCCGCGGATTGCTGCAAGTAAGTCAGCGAATGACCGACAAACATCTGATCGAGGAACTGGCCAGCAAATACGAGTTTGTTGGCAATGAATCGATGACGATTCCCCGGGCGCTGGAAATCAAAGAAGAGCTAGAGAAAATCGACGAGCTGTTGAAGCAGTTAGAGGACGCCGCTAAGAACGCGCAAATTGGCATCATCGACATGGAAATGCTGGGCGAATTTGCACAGCCGGGCGACATGGAACAGTTGGAAGAGATGCGCCGTCAAGTGGAAAATTTGATTCGTGAACAGGCCGAACGGCAGGGACTCGAGCGCGACAGTGAGTCGGGTGGATTTCGATTGACGCCCAAAGCCTACAAGATTTTTCAGGGCCGTTTGTTGGAGCGAATTTTTAGTGAACTCGCGCCGTCGCGGACTGGTCGCCACCAAGGCGATGTAATCGGCGAAGGTGCTGTCGAGCTACAGCAGACAAAGCCGTATGAGTTCGGTGATAGCGTTGCCAATATCGATTTGCCCCAGACGGTTGTCAACGCGCTGCTGCGTCAAGGCGACGAGCGACCGATTCGGTTGCGTGGCGATGACATCGTGGTTCACAAGACTCGTAATCATCCTCGCTGTGCGACCGCCGTGATCATGGACATGAGCGGGTCGATGCGTTACGACGGGCAGTATGTGAATGTCAAACGAATGGCGTTGGCATTGCAGGGATTGATTCAAAGTGAATATCCCGGTGACTTTCTACGATTCATCGAGATGTATACCTTTGCAAAATTGCGTACGCCCGGTGAGATCATCGACTTGATGCCCAAGCCGGTCACGATTCATGATCCGTGGGTCCGGTTGAAAGCGGATATGAGTGATGACGACATCAGCGAACAACAAATTCACCCGCATTTCACCAACATCCAACACGGCTTGCAGCTTGCCCGGCAGAACCTGGCCAACGCGGACACACCCAATCGTCAGATTGTCTTGATTACGGATGGACTGCCGACGGCGCATTTCGAGGGTGAGTGGCTGTACATGCTTTATCCGCCGGACACCGCGACGGAAAAAGCGACTATGCGAGAGGCGGCTTTGTGTCAGAAAGAGGGCATCACGATCAATATTTTCTTGATCCCCAGTTGGTCACAGAGCGAGGAAGACGTTCGGTTCGCACATCGATTGGCGCAAACGACCAAGGGTCGAGTGTTCTTTACCAGCGGCAAAGATCTCGACCGGTTTGTATTGTGGGACTACGTGCAAAACCGCCGCGACATTATTTCTTGATTGTTCGCGGCTGACGACATTCGCCAAGCGGTCGTGACTGGCACAGAGCGTCGGTAGGTCTTATTTACTCCAGGACCTGCCCCGGCCTAACTGCGTCAGGACTAATCCTGGTTTTGCGGTTCGCTGCATCTTTCCAGTTGGTCGTGACTGGTGTGGCGACACAGTTGTGCGTTGGAGGTCCGATTGTGCGGTTTGTATTGAGAGCAGGCCCAGCAGAGTCTCTTTTCGTGTTGGTGTCCCGTTGGCACTCCGCAGACACCCCCCGCTTTTGGACCTAGGTTTGGATGGCCGCATCGACGTCTTGTTCCCGTGGATGCTCGACGTTTCTTGCCCCGACCGACCTAAACATGATGAACCACAAGACGCTGAACCAATTAGCTTGTTACGGATTGCTGGCCGTCAGTTGCATGGCTTTGACTGGCTGCAATCGCGGTGCGATGGCGATGCTGCGGAAAACGGCTCAGAAGGTCGGCGCCAAGGCGGTCGAGGGGTCCAGTGATGAAGACATCCGTGTCATGTTCGAAAAAGCGAATTCGGCATGTCCGACTCGAATGGACGAATTCACGCGGTTGATGGAAGTCAAAATTGTTGATGATCAAAATATCGAATTTCGCTACGAAGTGAATGATAGGGGGCGCCGGTTGGTGCAGCGGATCGACCAGGATCAACTGAAGAAGAATGCCGTCGCAGTGATGAAGAACAATGAAATGGCGGTCGCGGTCGCCGAGCGTGACCTTTCGATCCAACACATTTACGAAGACAAGCACGGTAGCTATTTGTTTTCGTACACGATTAATCGGGATGTTCTGGACGGTAATTTTTACCCGTCCGGTCGCGAAAAATCGAATCCGTTTGCCGGCGGCGATGTCGAAGTGAAAACGGTCAGCAACAACGTTGATCCGGCAACACTTCCCAAAGAAATTCAAGAGCTGACGGAGAGAAAGGATTTGGCAAAACCAGTCAAGACGAAGCGGAGTCGTCGCGACAAAACGAATCCTGCCAGCGTGCAAGGAAATCCATTCCTGGACGCCTAATGCATTTTCAACCAATGAACTACGACACTGCTAAAAATGCTCGAAAGCATTGTTGTCATGGATGTGAGTTGATCGACCACCGGGTCCTGTCCAGGCAAGGTTCCGCCAGGACAGGTCCCGGCCTACGAAAAATCTAAAACGCTTTGACTGCCCGATCGATTCGACGTCGACTCTACGGTATTGGGCGTTGTGGCAAACGGCTTAATAGGCTTTGGCGAAAATCGCTTTGTGTTTGGCCGGCTTTCCGGTGGCAAAACATGTCCCACCCTGCTGGTCGTCACCGCGAGGGATACATCGGATCGTTACTTTTAACTCTTTGAGCATGGACTCCAATGAGTCTTCGCCGGAGAAATGACAGAGGGCAAAGCCACCGTGGATCTCGGGCTCGTCAGCATTCTTGGGAGTGAAAAATGCACGGAAGTCAGCTTCGTTATCGATTTCAACCGTATGGTCCTGTCGTAGCTTTGCGGCACGATCGAAGAGGCCCTGCTGCATTTCTCCCAAAATTGTGCTCGCCTTGCTGACAAACTCACTGCGGTCCATGCCTTCGCTGCGCGGCTGATCGCGTCTGCCAACGAAGACGGAATTCTTTTCCATGTCTTTGGGACCCACTTCTAAACGAATCGGCACGCCCCGTTTGACGTGGTGCCATTTCTTTTCACCGCCGCGGATGTCGCGATCGTCGATTTCGATTCGAATGGGTACGTTGTTGTACGTTTGCTCGGCCAATTCCTGACGGAGCGATTGGACATACTCTAGTACCGGTCCGCGTTGTTGATCGTTTTTGTAGATGGGAAGAATCACCACGTGAATGGGTGCCAATTTCGGAGGCAGGACCAATCCATCATCGTCACTGTGCGTCATGATTAAGGCACCGACCAGTCGCGTTGATACGCCCCAGCTGGTAGTCCATGCGAATTCACGCTCACCGCTCTCGCTTTGGAACATGATCTCCTGAGCCTTGGAGAAATTTTGTCCCAGAAAGTGGCTGGTGCCTGCCTGTAACGCTTTGCGATCTTGCATCATCGCTTCGATCGAGAGCGTCTCGACCGCGCCGGGGAATCGTTCTGCCGGCGTCTTACTGCCGATAGTTACCGGCATCGCCATCCAGTTTTCTGCAAAGTCGGCGTAGACGTCGATCATCCGCTCTGTTTCTTCGATTGCTTCGTCGCTGGTCGCATGCACCGTGTGTCCTTCCTGCCACAAAAATTCCGCAGTCCGCAAAAACATCCGCGTGCGCATTTCCCAGCGAACGACGTTGGCCCATTGATTGATCAGAATGGGCAAGTCGCGATAGCTTTGCACCCACTTGGCATACGTAGCCCCGATAATGGTTTCGCTGGTCGGACGAACGATCAGCGGTTCCTCCAGTTTGCCGGCCGGCCGCAACCCGCCATCGGGGTCGGGTTCTAAGCGGTGGTGGGTGACAACCGCGCACTCTTTGGCAAAGCCTTCGACATGCTCGGCTTCCTTTTCCAAGAAGCTCATTGGAATGAACAGGGGGAAGTATGCGTTTTGATGACCGGTTGCTTTGAACATGTCATCAAGCGATCGCTGCATGTTTTCCCACAAGCGGTATCCCCACGGTTTGATGACCATACAGC
>JABDKS010000069.1 GCA_013002105.1 Pirellulaceae bacterium
TGCGAGTAAGTGGGTTGCGAGTAAGTCGTGTGACCGTAGTTGGGCTGCGAGTAGCTCGGGTACGTCGGCTGGCTGTAGGCTGGACGAGCGTAGTTTGGTTGGCTGTAGGCGGGGCGAGAGAAGATTCGGCCGCCGCCGAACCCACCACCGAATCCGCCGCCGTATCCACCACCACCGCCGCCACAGGCGAAGGCGGGCACGCCACTACCGAAAACGGTGGCGAGTGTTGCGGCGAACAGAACAGCTTTTTTGACTTGGCGTTTCATCGTAGAGGTCCCATTTTGGAGGGTGATTTGTTTTGGTCGGGGCACGTGATGAGTGCCTCACAATCAACCAAGCGGAAATCGATGGAGGGCGTTACCAAGGAATCAGGAAAAAGCCCCATTGCATTCAAAAGTCAATAAAAACGGGGGTTCGGCGAATCGGAAATGGCCATTCGCGTGCCATTTCCGGTTGCCTCACCCCCGCCGAGCCAAAGATCATCTCGCCGCAGCGGACCGGCTGTTGCCACCGATCCGGATGCAGCGAGCGGATCAATCGGCGAGCCAAGCGGCCAAGGTTTCAGCGGCTGACTTGTCGTCCTTCTTGGGACTGAGCTCCTTTTCCATCGCGTTGGCGATTCGTCCGACGTATTCGATCGTTCCGGCCAACGCCTGGTCGGGGGCCGTGGCGTCGACTTTCGCAACGAAAAGGACGATGAATTCGCCGCTCGAGTTCTTTTCGACAGCCCAAGAACCGATCTTGGTCGCGGAGTTCTGTCGCAGCAGTCGCATCATCACGTCGGCACTGGGGACATCTTTGCTGGTCGAAACGAGCGACCAGATTTTTCGGACATCGGCCCGTCGGTAGTATTCTGTGCTTTTTGCAACAAAAACCGACTGTTTCTTGCCTCCGGAGATCTCTTGTTCGACTTCGTAGTGACCACTCGAGTGGGTCGTGTAGGTCACGTTGGCACTATCCAAGACAACTTTGGCAGGCAGCGGAGCGGGTTTCCACGAGCTGCTGATCAGGCTTTT
This sequence comes from Pirellulaceae bacterium, assembly GCA_013002105.1. The sequence continues at coordinate 1,017 of JABDKS010000069.1, forward strand.
GATTTCGGTGATATCGACGCAAAAACTGACCAGGTTGCCCTGGGGCGAAAAGGATTGCGCGATCGCAACGAGTTCGCCATCGGAGTTGACGACCGGACCACCGCTGTCGCCTCGTTTGATCGGAGACTGAGTTTCGACCACTTTGAAATCGTGTTCCCCGTGGTCGGAATCGAATTTCTTGTCGTAGACGGATCGAACCGTGCCCGAGGTGTAAACCCACAAAACATCGCCACCGCCGGGGTTTCCGATCAGATCGACCCGCTGTCCCGGCGTGGTGCTGGAATCGGCCAGCGGAACCGGTTTGACGTTGTCGGGAACTTTGGGCAGTTCGATTAAGGCCAAATCGCGTTTTCGATCGACGGCGACGACTTTACCTTGCAAGCCCAGCTTTAGGATGTTGGTCAAGTAGTGTTTGCGTTTGACGGCGGGTTGACCGTTCTTGACGTCGGGAAAAAACACCACGGCATTGCGGCTTTCGCCGACGACGTGTGCATTGGTGACAATCAATCGTTTGTCCGCGTCGACAAAAACGCCTGTTCCGGTCGATGTTTTGTCTTCGGCGTCACTCGTGATTACCCACACGGTTGATTCGAGGGTGCGTTTGTAATTGTCCGCATCTGCTCGAGCGGTCGGGGCGGTTCCCACCAACACGGTGAGGGCACAGAGGCCCAGGACTAGTCGTCCAAGGGTCAGTTTAGAAGTCGTGAATTGCATCGGATCACCTCAGTTTTGGTTTGGCTCGTCGCGGGCAAAGTGACCGCGATTTGGGTTTGACTCTTCTTTGAAAGCGTGGAAAAAAAGCATGTGTTACAGCCGAAAAGGCTGTTTTTGCGGCCAAAGGCGGCCCTGGTCGGGCCCGACAGCCGGCTGTCGCCCAGGAGGGGCGGAGATCGTCGCACCGGCGTGATCGTGCTGGAATCAACTGGCAAAACACGCCCTCCCTGGCATGATTGGCAGCACTCAATCAGCGTTATTTGGCACGCTTGAATTTCAGTGTCAGTGCGACTTTGCCGGACGCATTTTTGATATCCAGGTCAAATGCATCGTTGGTGCTTTGGCGATAGGGTCCGACAATCGTCACCTTTTCGTCGCCTTGGAGGGTCAATTGCCCGCCGGCGACTGACGCCGTACCAACGGAGGTTTGGCTCTTGCCCGCTTTGACATGCACGAGTTGGAATCGGCGGTCCGAGCCAATTTGGATCGCGAACGCTTCGCCGTTGCCCACCGATGCCGACCAGGTGCCAACCAGCGTTTTTTTGGTCGCGGGTTTGGTTGGATTTGAAAGGGCGGCGGACGCCTTGTTGGCGGACGTCGATTGCACGCTGGCGAGCGTTTTTGACGGTGTTTTGCCCGATTTCGGTGTTTCAGCACCTTTGACTACGATCGTCGACCATGCATCCGAATGAGTCTCGGCAAAGAGTGCCATTTCCTGCACGATCGTCTTCATTTTGCTTGGCGTGACCGATCGATTACTGGCTGTGTGTCGAATTCGGATGTTGCCGAGTTTTGCGTTGTAGGCGAACAGCAGATGCTCGCGTGAGTCGCCGGCACTGAGCAGCGACAGCAGTTTGGACGCGTCGAGTTGGCTTGGATCAGCGACTTGAACCACCGGCAGTTCGATGATCAGTTCGTCGGTTTCGACCGATACGCTCAGGTAATACGGGAAGTTCCAGCTCGCGTGTCGCATCTCAAAGGAAACCTGTTGGCCTGCCTTTTTGGGCTGAAAACCGGCTGCCTGAAGCGTTTTGATCAGTGATGCCGTGCCTGTGATTCGTGTGGGAACCAGTTCTGAATTCCCGTCGTCGACGCTCTTTTCTGTCGAAATCACTGTCTTTTGGAACACCGATTCCATAGCGATTTCAGAGAACAGATCGTCGTCGGCCTGGACGCTGGTGATGTTGATCAGGCCCGCGAACAGTAGGGCAAAAGCAAAGGAAACACGCATGGCAACACTTGGGGGTTGAAGGGGTGTTTGGAATCCGATTCAGATGGGTTCGGTCACCGATCGATCGACCCTTTCCTAATTCCCAAGCGGTTTTGCTGCGTCAGTGTTACATCGTGCATCGACTTATTCCGCGGCGGCCAGGTTTTTGCGGCACCAGGGCCCGAAAGTGGTCTACGTGGGAGCGTTTGTCGAAGTGGCTGATCGGGGACCCCTGTTAGACAACGACAGCAGAGTTTGGAGCCGATCATGCCAGCCGCTGGCCCACGCCAGAAAACGTTCTCGGGCCAAATACCCGCTACTCACGCCGTCGGCTCGTATCGGGGAGATCGTGTGAGCGTGGCTGGGAAATGCCTATCGATTTCGGTGCTACGGCTGATTTCGATGCTACGGCTGATTGCGATGCTGCGCATAGGTTTTCGATGCTGCGCATAGATAGCGCCTGCCACCGCTACTTCGCAACCCGTCGGTAGCGATGTTGCGAAGGGAACTTCGAGAATCTTTTGACGATGACGCTGTAACACCGCTGCTGATGTGACGCTTGGCTACTTAGTCAAGAACACAACGGAAACCAGAGCGGTGGCAGACTCGAAGTTTCCATTCAATTCAAATCTGCCTTCGGAGTATCGAACGATGTTGAAACGAATCCTTTTTGCAGTCGCCCCGATGATGTTGATCGCTAGCTCGGTCATGGCCAACGATGACCTGTTGTCGAAAATCGCCAAGATGGACACGACGGACATCAAAGACAGTATCGCCGCAGTTGATGAGATCGACGAATTGGGACAAGCGGATGTCGACGCATTGCTGGGCGACATTGACGAAGAGAGTAGCGAAGATGCGGTGGCCGCGTGTTTCCGACGGATTGGCTACGGCTACGGGCATCGCTCGTACCGATCGTACCACTGCGGCTTTCACTACAACTGGTGCAGCCCCGTGCGTTACACCTGCTACCCAACGTACCACTACCGCCCTGTGCACTACCGCTGTTACACCCCTGTCTACACCAGCTACTGGGGATGCTGGTAGCAAACGGACCTGACATTCAATCGAATTGAACGTCAGGACGTGAATGTCGACCTCGCAAAGTGCGAACGACGCAATGCCAATCACCGAAGCCCGGCGACCTGCGACAGTGCGTGGGGGCCGGGCTTCTTTTTTATCCAACCAGGAAACGAATCTGTCCCATCACCCATTCATTTTCAAGAAAGCAATCCAATGAAAACAAAATTACCCCTCCTGCTATTTGCGGCCACCCTCTGTTGCGTGGCCGGCAACGCGAAGGCTGACGACATCGGACTGGCTCAAGTCTTTGGCAACGGCCATACCTCTGACCACGTGATCAGTCTTGTGTTACGCCACGGCGTTAACAACAGTGTGGACCTGGCTCAGTCAGGCTCGCTGTTACATCCATCGGGTTTCGGCCCGATGGTTATTCCGGCCACGGAACTGGGCGACTTGCAGTTGATGCAGGTCAGTTCGATACCGGATGCCGATCCAGCATGCGGACCGAAATTTGCAATCGTTGTTCGCAATCACAGTCACCGCGATGTCTGTGGTCTACGTGTCTCCGCGGTCGCGTTGCTCGGGCGAATTCGTCCGACGTCACCAACCACGGTGATCAAGGTCGACAAGATTTGTGCTGGAGAGTCGTTGGAAATCCAAGTGCAATTACCTGTCGAAGCGGTTGCGATGGGCAATCACAACGGAACCTTGATCGGCTTTCGTCGGCTCTTGATCGCGATCGATAGTTTCGACCAGTTTGTCGAGACCAACGAAGCGAACAATATCAAAGTGTTTGATGTCGCATCGATCCCCGCGTTGGTTGCCACTGCGGTGGTGACGGCTGCGGAGACCAATGCGGTACAGGTCGCTCAGGCGACGGTTGGTACCACTGTCACCACCGGTCAGCAAAGTGCTCCTGAGAGCGGCGCGGTCACCGCACCGTCGTCAGAGCCAGCTGCCAACACAGCGGTTCCCAATGCCGACAACACGGCGGATGATTTGCAGTCAGCGATGCAAAAGATGAATGCTGCCAATCCATCGCAGCAAGCGGCGTCGGCTGCGTTGTAATGCCTGCCAGCGGATTACGCTTGTCAACAACTGCCAGACTTCGGTCAGCTTTGATTCGCCTCCCCCAGACCTCTGGGGGAGGCTTTTTTCATGGCCATCGTGCCGCCGCTCGCTCGCGCTCGGCCGAGCGAGTTGTCGATGCAATTGGCGGTTCGCTTACCGAGTGTGGGCAAGGTCGGTGGGATTGTGCCGATTGTTCTGACAGACGATTGCCGCTTTTGAAAAATATTTCCCCCCGGCGGGGTAAATGAAATCACGGGCGTTCTAGCTTTTCAAAGCCGCTAACCGCATTCCCCGTCTCTCCGTGTGACTCGAAAATGAACCAATCACTTTATCGCCGTTTCGCAAAACTGACTCTGATGACCTGTTTCCTTGGTCTGTGCCTCGTTTCGACCGGCTGCGACGATTTGGCGGGAGCCGCGATGGAAAAAGCGATCGAAAAGGGAGCGGGCGACGATCCGGAACGAAGTTCGTTTGCGGCCAAACTGAAGGTGCTCAAAGAAGATTGCCCCAAGGAGATCAATGAATACACGACGCTCAAGTGGGTCAAGCTGAAAGGTCTCAACCGCGTTGAATTCCGCTACGAGATTTCCGAATCGGGACGGGCCGACGTGAACATGAACCATCGATTCGCCCTGGATCGCGAATATGCCAAGCGGACGCTTGAATGTCCCATTGCCGAATCGGTCGTCAAATTGGATCTGGGCGTCGATCACGTCTTTCGTGATACAGACAACAAGCAACTCTATTCAACGACGTTTACTCGCAAGGATCTCAAACAAGCCAAGCTGCTGGCCGAAAAAGAAGCCAAGCAGGCGGAGGCTTTGGCCAAAGAAGCCGCCACGCGATCGGCGTTTCGAAAAATCGAATCACCTAAAATGACAGTGACGGATCCCATGCAGATGGCAGCCGATGCCAATCAGATGCCCGCCGTAACGAATGTCTCGAATTCGGCGGACGACTGGATGCCCGGTGAGTTAAAAGCAGATTGGCGGACCGGCGATAATCCCGCCGGCGTGCGAGCCAACCCCTATGGGGGCGGCCAACAGCAACAGTCAAATCCGTACGCACAGTAACGGTCCATCGCTGTTACCGACCACCGTTGAAACGGTCCGTCGTCAAGATCGTCGATGGATTAAATGGTCCATTGATGAATTGGTCCATCGATGATTGGCGTTTCGCGTCGCGACAAAAAAAGCCCGAGGCGGTAGATCGCGTCGTAATGACTCGCTCCACCGATTGCTCGGGCTAAATGCGTTCAGTCTGAACTTCTTTTTCGACAGTCTCTCTCTACAGCGGTTTGATCCGCAAGTTGCGCCATCGCACCTCGTAAGGTCCGGATCCTTTTTTGATCCCGTGAACCTGCAGTCCGATCAGACCCTTGGGATGGGACTCATGAATTTCTTCGTGCGTCAAGTCAGCAACCGAGTTGCCGTTGATCCAGGTCTTGATGTTGGGGCCTTTGGCGACGACGCGATACTTGTTCCATTTGCCGTTCTTGAAATAGTCATGTTGGCTGACCGACTTGTCTTTGTCTTGTGGTTCAGGCGACAGCCAGCCGAGTCCCGTTGCTTCGCCGTAGATATAACCCGCTTGGCCGGGACCGGATTCAATTTCGACTTGGGGGCCGTACAATCGCCCGCCATGTGAATTCTTTTTGTCAACGTCCTTGAGCAAGGATCGAATTTGGACACCCGAATTCAGTCCGTCATCCACCTTTACTTCGAATTCCAGTTCAAAATCACCATACTCGTTTGGACTGCAGAGGAAAGAATTTGGGCTGCCCTCGACGGTCTTGCCTACGATCACACCGTCATCGACGGCGTACGTGGCGAATCCGCTTTTGATGTTCCAACCTTCGATTGATTCTCCGTCAAAGAGTGGTTTCCAGCCGTCGTCTGCGTGAACGTTGGCGAGTGACAATCCTGTGATGCACAGGGCGAGGCAAAGTAATCGTTTTTTGATCATGGGCGAGGGAATCTTTAGTGGCAGGGAATTTCGAAAGGACAGCGCGATCAGTCATCTCGTTTTGCGACGATCATTTGCCGATGGCGCGACAACAGTATAGCCAGCGTCGATTGTCCAGGCGAATCCCCGGGTTAGTGATTTCACATTCACTCGGAGGTAAACTGTTGGCTCCCGCCTACCTCTCCCTCCTGATGAATTGTCTCATGAATCGTTTTGTGGCAACCGCGTTTTTGTTTCTCAGCAGCCTGTGGTACCTCGCAGGCCCAAATGTCTCGCCCGTTTTGGCTGCTGAATTCGAGGCCGACTTGGTCGTTTACGGCAACTCGTCAGCCGGCGTGATCGCAGCCGTGCAAGCGGCGCAGATGGACAAAAGCGTGATTCTGGTCGGGCCCGATCAGCACCTCGGCGGACTCTCCAGTGGCGGTCTTGGTTGGACCGATTCGGGCAGAAAGGAAACGATCGGCGGTCTCGCTCGCGAATTCTATCACCGCGTCTGGCAGCACTACGATCAGGCCGATGCGTGGGAATGGCAGTCCAAGTCTGACTATGGAAATCGCGGTCAGGGAACACCGGCGATCGACAAAGACGAGCGGACGATGTGGATTTTTGAACCGCATGTCGCTGAACAGGTATTCGAGGACTTGATCGCCGAAAACAAAATTACTGTGCATCGTGATCAATGGCTCGACCGTGAGCGTGGCGTCACGATGGACAATGGCGTGATCAGTCAAATTCGAATGTTGAGTGGACAGGCCTACAACGGGCGGATGTTCATTGATGCCACCTACGAAGGCGATTTGATGGCAGCGGCGAACGTCAGCTATCACGTCGGCCGCGAAGCCAACGATGTCTACGCGGAGCAATTCAACGGTGTTCAAGTCGGCGTCTTGCACCATCAGCACCACTTCAAAAAACCGGTGGATCCGTACGTTGTTCCCGGTCAGCCCAATAGCGGCGTATTGCCGCGGATTAGCATCGAATCGCCCGGTGTGCGGGGCGAAGGAGATCATCGTGTGCAGGCCTATTGTTTTCGCATGTGCCTAACCGACGTCGATGAAAACCGAATACCGTTTGCGAAGCCGGACGGTTACGAGGCGCGGGAGTACGAATTGCTAAAGCGTGTGTTCGCATCTGGCTGGCGCGACGTATTCAAAAAGTTTGATCCGATTCCAAATCGAAAAACCGACACCAACAATCATGGTCCGTTCAGTACCGACAACATCGGCATGAACTACGACTACCCGGACGGTAGCTACGACGAGCGACGCGAGATCATCGCCGAGCATGAGTTGTATCAAAAAGGATTAATGTACTTTTTGGCCAATGATCCTTCGGTGCCGACCGAGATCCGCACCAAAATGAGTAAGTGGGGTCTGCCCAAGGACGAATTTCAAGACAACGGTGGTTGGCCGCATCAGATTTACGTTCGCGAAGCCCGCCGAATGGTTGGCCACTACGTGATGACCGAGCACGATTGCATGGGAACGAGAGAAATCAATGACTCTGTCGGAATGGGCTCGTATACGCTCGATTCACACAATGTGCAGCGATATATCAAACCTGACGGGATGGTGCAAAACGAAGGCGACATCGGTGTTCATCCCGGCCGTCCCTACGAGATTTCGTATGGAAGCCTCGTGCCGGAAAAGAACCAGTGCAAGAACTTGCTGGTTCCGGTCTGTATCTCGTCGTCGCACATTGCGTTTGGATCGATTCGAATGGAGCCGGTGTTCATGATCCTTGGCCAATCAGCCGCTACGGCTGCTGTCTTGTCCATCGATCAAGAGATTGCCGTGCAGGATTTGGCTTACGCGGATTTGCACGAGCAACTGATCAAGGACAAGCAGGTTTTGAAGTTCGATGGCCCCGCCGTCTCCCACGGTGGCATCGATCCGTCAAAACTCAATGGTATCGTTCTGGATGATACACAGGCAAAGAAAACAGGAGCCTGGGAATCGAGCCATTCGGTCGGGCCGTTTGTAGGAATGGGTTACTTGCATGACGGCAAGAAATCCAAAGGTGAATGCAAAATCACGTGGTCGGCGGAGTTAAAAAAGGCGGGCCGCTACGAAGTCAGGTTGTCGTATCCGCCCAGCGGCAATCGATCCACCAAGGTGCCGGTCCGCATCGATGGAAAGTCGATGGTCATCAACCAGCGTCTGACGCCCAAGTCCGATGGCACTTGGTTGTCGCTGGGTACGTTTTCGTTTGGCAAGCAGGCCGAGATCGTATTGAGTAATGACGGGACCGACGATGGGTACGTTGTCGCGGATGCCGTTCAATTGATTTGGGTCGATCAATAGAACGCCATTATTTCTACTCGGCGTTTGGTTTTGACTCGCCAGTCATGCGGGGAAACATCTTTGACAATCGTGTTCGCAGATCGGCGATGGTTGCCGAA
>JABDKS010000100.1 GCA_013002105.1 Pirellulaceae bacterium
ACGATATCCATACAAAATTGATGGCGTTCCAAGCGACAGGCGGTGGCGATCAACCCGAGTCGGTCAATCAGGCATTGCTGGAATCCGTCGAAAAGATTGATTGGTCCGACGACCCCAAAGTACTCAAGCTGATCTTTTTGGTTGGCGACGCTCCACCGCACATGGACTACGACGAAACGCAGTATCCCGAAATCTGCGCGTTGGCGTTGAAAAAGGATCTGATCATCAACACGATTCAATGCGGATCGATTCCCACGACCAAAAAGTTTTGGACCGAGATTGCTTACGCGAGCGAGGGTCAGTATGTGGCGATTTTGCAAAGCGGCGGTACCGTCGCTGTCCATACGCCATTTGACAAGGAGATCGCGGAGCTCAACGGCATGCTGAACGATACGATCTGCGCCTACGGTGACCGCAGGGTACAGGAGATGGCGATGTCGAAGTTAAGGTCGCAGAGCGCCGCGAAAGCTGAATCAGTGGCCGATCGCGCCGATTACTTATCAAAAGGCCGCGCGGGCGGATCGATGGGATTTGGCGGCAACACGGTGATTATCGGTACGGATGATTTGGTCGAAATGCTCATGGACGAATCGGTCACATTCGAGAATATCGACGACAAAAAGTTGCCGGATGGTTTGAAAAAGCTGCAACCCTCAGAACGCCGCGCCGAGTTAGAAAGACGAATCGCCGCGCGTAAGAAATTTCAGGCTCAGATGGAAGATTTGGTCAGCAAGCGGGCAGACTACATCAAAACCGAACGAGAGAAAAATGCCGGCGCGGCACCGATGGATGCTTTTGATGAGCAGGTCAAAGAGATCATTCATGACCAGGCCGCGGAATTGGGAATTGAATTTTCAGAGTAGTCGCGATGGGATCGGGTACTTGATGGAAACCGAGATTCTTCGATGACCACCACCGCTGAAATTCTCGCTCAACGTGCCCTGCAAACGCCCTGCGGGGAACAGTGTGTCGATTGGGCACTGGCGTTGCTCGAAAGTGGACGCGACGGTGCGGCGCTGTGCCGTTTAGCGTCATGTCGGCCGCCGTATAACCACTTCGAATTGGCATCGTTGCGTGATCAGGCATTGATCGCGATGAGATTGGACGACGTCAGCAACGATGATGCCGATGCGATGTATGCATCCGAACTGCTTGCCGCCGGACTCGCCGGCGAAAGCGTGATTCTGGACGCAGTAGCGCACGTAAAAGATTTGTGTCTAGCCAACAACTATCAGCGCGAACTTTACGACTTCTACCTGCTCTATTTCGCCAACTCGGACTTGCAGGAGCAGGACATTCAACACTATTGGCCCGAGGCAGACCGCAGCAATATCGATGCCATCATTCGCGAACGAGTGTTGCGTTTTTTGGATGCTCGGGCGATTGATCGATCGGGTTGAATTCCAATTGCTGATGTTTCGGCAGCGTGCGTCTCGTCAGTCGGCTACAATTTGGGTCGTCCTGACACTTTCCGTTTGGATTACATCGACGATCTCGTTCGCCTGCTCGCTTTGTATACTCGCTTTGTATACTCGGTTGATGTTTCGCGCTGGCATTTCAACCTCGGTTGCCACCTCGGCTCGATCGACGTTCTTGTTTGCGGTGCTGGCGGGTTGACCACCTTGGCGAACATTGTGTGCTCCCCCGTTTCGGCAAACACATTGACCAATCCATACCGGCCCCCAGACGAAGATTCCGATGAAGCGGAGCACGCCAAATTGACCGATTCCGCGACTCCAAACTCGCGTGTGACCGGTGTGATCTATGGGATCATGTGCTTTCTGCTGCTCTTCGCTGCGGCTTGGCCGAGCTTGTCGTTGATGCAAACATGGCTTCATCCCAAAGGTGGCAACAACTTGAAATCTGCACCCGAGTTGACCGTCGCCCAGCGAATCTCGCGGTCACCGCTACCGCTATTGGCGATCGGCGGATGCATTGCAGCCTACGTCGTTTTACGACGGTTCAGGCCGCCGGATGATGTAAACTCGAGCTCGCAAACACGAAAGTTACGATCATAAGTATGGCTGGCAGTTGTGTCGCCGGACTCTCCGAGTCCGTCCATCGAAATCCATCATTGCGAGGCAATACAATTTCGCTACTCAAAAGTCCTGATATGGGTGCACTCTTTCGCAGAGCGAAAGACGACCCTACCAGCATCGCATGTCCAAGATTGTTATCCGTGTTATCGATGATGCTTGCAGTCGGCCCGTCTGTTTGAACACCAAGACACGACTATTTTGTCCGAGCCAAATCCATACGATCCGCCGCCCTCCCAAGGTGATGCTCCACCGGTGCCGTTGGCGGCACGGATTCTCGCGCCGACTCGTGGCCCCATGGTTGTCGTCGCAGTCGGCATCGTGCTTGGTGCCATCGCAGGATTTCCGTTGTTGGTCAACGAACAATCCATCGGCTACTTCACGATGATTCCTGGTTCGATTGTTGGCGGGCTGATGTATCGACGTTTCTCGGCTTCCTTTCCAAAGGATCCGGCGACGGGATATCGAAGGCTGTTCTACGGCGTTTATGCAATCGTTGTTTTTGCCATTTTGCTTAGCGTACTTGGAATGCCAGGCCTGACAACTCGAGCCGCAAAGGTGTTGGGTCGCTGGATGGGAGCGACGATGCTGTTCGCGGTAATCAGTTCAACCATCGCGGCCGGATTGGCGGTCAGCGGAAACCGTCGACGCAGGTCCGTCAAGGAAGGCACTGGTTGCATAGACAACGGCAGTGAACCCTCCAGGTAGAACTTACGCAATGTGCTGTCGGATCAGACATGAGCGAAGCACAACGTTAAGCTACGTGGACGCTGAGGGAATCCGTTTTTACACGCCCGTAACCATGTCCACTACTTTGCGTAGAGACTTTGAATCTATTGGTAACACGACGCGTGAGTTTTTAAGTTGCACTTTTGTGTAAGACATTGGATTTTTACAAACCGACTCGCCTGCCGACGCATGATGCGAACCGGTAGTCGCCTAATTTGCTCCGGAGCATCGACCGTTCGCCCAAGCCGATCATGCGAACTAGTGGATTACGATCGAATTCGTTTCCCTTGATTTGGTTACCATATACATGCCATTCGACTTGCAGCCAACGCTCTGTGGCGAGTTACTTGAACTGCGACCGTTATGCGACGATGATTTCGACACATTGTTTGCCGTCGCATCTGACCCGTTGATTTGGGAACAACACCCGGCAAAGAATCGCTATCAAGAAAGCGTCTTTCGTTCGCTGTTTGACGAATCGGTTCGATCCGGCGGCGCTTTGATTGCGATCGATCGAGAGTCTCGATCCGTCATCGGCTCATCGCGTTACCATGGGTACGACGAATCGAGTTCGGAGGTCGAAATTGGATGGAGTTTCTTGGCCCGTTCGCATTGGGGAGGTCGATACAATGGCGAAATGAAACGACTCATGACGCGGCACGCATTCCAATGGGTGGATTCGGTGCTTTTTTTAGTCGGACCCGACAACCTACGATCGCAACGTGCTGTAGAAAAGATCGGGGGCGTGCGCGACGGATCGCGACCCGATGCAACCGGCTTGGAAGCGTACGTGTATCGTCTGCGCCCGTCTTGTCTTTACCCACAAGTCGGCTGATTAATAGCTTCTTTAATTCACCCTCCCACGCGCTAAATCATCCATGTAATAGAGACTTGTTCGTGGGAGGGTCGGCACCGAGCTTTAGCGAGTGTGACGGGGAGGGCGATCAACGTCTTCTG
>JABDKS010000101.1 GCA_013002105.1 Pirellulaceae bacterium
GATTTGGATTCATCGCTAGTGTTCCGCTCCTTTTTGCATCCGTTTCAGATTCCATTCCACTGGACTTAAAGTACAAGCCACCACGGTTGTTTTTTATGCGTACCACGTCGATGTCGTTTAAACGCCCCGAATCAGATCTCTCGATGTTGGAGTTGCTTGCCCTGGAGTATCCCAATGTCGATGCCGCCATTGCGGAAGTGGCTCGGTTAGCGGCGGTCCAAACGCTACCCAAAAGTGCTGTGCATGTGATCAGTGACATTCACGGGGAAGACAAGAAGCTTCAGCATGTGATTAACAACGCTTCGGGAACGCTCCGACCTCTCGTCGAAGAGTTGTTCGCAGGCAGAATGGACGCCGATGAGATGGCGGATTTCCTGAAGCTGACGTTTTATCCAGCCGAAGTGACCGAGCGTCTGCGGCAAACGCTTACAAAACCCGAACAAGTCAGGGCTTATGCGGATCGCACGCTCAAACCGCAACTGGAAGTGCTTCGCTACCTGGTATCCAACTTCAGTCTGCGACTGGCAACCAAACTTTTTCCAGCCGAATACAGCGAGTTGCTTTTGGAAATGTTGCATGCGCCGTCGACCGAGCGTGGCCCGGAGTTTATCTCGGCGATGTTGGACGAACTCGTACGGCGTGGGCGTGCCCTGCACCTGATTCATTTGCTCGGTCGTCTGATACGCAACTTGGCGGTCGATGAATTAATCATCGGTGGGGACTGTTGGGACCGCGGTCCAAGGGGCGATCGTGTGGTCGACTACCTGCGCCGGCAGCCCAATGTCGAATTCATTTGGGGCAATCATGACGCGTTATGGCTGGGTGCCTCGTTGGGCAGCGAGGCATTGATCTGTACCGTCCTGCGGGTTTCGTTGCGATATCGGCGGCTTGGCCAATTAGACGAAGGCTATAGCGTGCCGCTGACGCCGCTGGAGCATCTCGCCCGTACGGTTTATGCAGACGACCCCGCCGAGTTTTTCATGCCGGCCAGTCAGGGGATGCGTCCCGACGACGTTGTCGCGCGGATGCAAAAAGCGGCCGCGATCATGCAATTCAAGCTGGAGGGTCAATTGATCCAACGCAATCCACATTGGAGCTTGGATCATCGACGACTGCTGCACCGCATCGATCATAACGCCGGCACGATCGAGATAGACGGTCAAGTATACGACTTGCGAGACAAACTGTTCCCCACTGTCGATCCAGAAAATCCATACGAGCTGACTTCAGAAGAATCGACCTGCCTTGCTTTCTTGAAGCACTCTTTCCTGAACAGTCAGAAGCTGCAAGAACAAATGCGTTATATGGTCGGTCACGGATCGATGTACTTGCGACGCGACGAATGCCTGATTTTCCACGGATGCGTGCCGTCGGATGCCGAGGGAAATTTCCTGTCGCTCATCGTCGATGGGCAATCCCTGGCGGGCCGAGAACTGTTCGAGGGAATCGAAACGGTGGTCCGGAGAGCGATGGAGAAATCGGCACAAGAAGACCTGGACTTCCTCTGGTATCTGTGGAGCGGCCCGCGTTCGCCGTTGTTCGGCAAGGACCGCATCGCGACGCTCGAGCGAGACTTTATCGAAGATAAAACGCCGCACCGAGAAACGAAGGATCCGTATTTCAAGCTGATTCACGAAATTGAATTCTGCGATCAAGTTCTGACCGAATTCGGGATGGAATCCGAGGGTGGACTGATTGTCAACGGTCACGTTCCGGTCAAGGTCGAAGCGGGAGAATCGCCGCTGAAACGCAGCGGAAAAGCGATCACGATCGATGGCGCGTTCTCCGAGGCCTACGGCGACTATGGATACACGCTGTTGCTCGAGCCCAACAGGATTGTGCTGGCCGAACACCATCATTTCGACTCGGTGGATGCAGCCATTCGAGACGGAATCGATATCGTCCCCAAAGTCCAGGACATCCGCGTGTTTGATCAACCAAGGCTGACGCGTGATACCGAACGAGGCCAACGCATCGGTCATCGAATGGAAATGCTGGAACGGCTGATCGAAGCGTACCAAACCAATCGGTTGCACGAACACGCGATCAATTCCGCCCCGCATTCACTGTCACATCGCAAGAACACCTAGTTATCCGCCGGGCCGGTTCCCACCGGCAGACAGGATCACCGTCGCGCCGGTACCGGCCGACAGAATAGCCGTAGGGCCGGTTCCTACCTTGTCTTTACCCACAAGTCTGCTGATTAATAGCTTCTTTAATTCACCCTCCCACGCGCTAAATCATCCATGTAATAGAGACTTGTTCGTGGGAGGGTCGGCACCGAGCTTTAGCGAGTGTGACGGGGAGGGCGATCAACGTCTTCTG
>JABDKS010000123.1 GCA_013002105.1 Pirellulaceae bacterium
TGCCTTGACCGCTTCCGGACTGGTATCCAATGCGGGGCCGGAGGACTCCGATGAACTCTTTTTATGACCCATGGCGTTGAATTGCAGGTTCGAGATTGGAATGGGGTCGCCAGCGGCAACCTTCAAGGATGGTGCTCGGACCATTATTCTAAGCGAAAGGTTGCCGGGCTCAACGCGCCGACGGCCTGCAAACGCCCTGATCCCAAGGATCGTTGGCGATATTGCGTACGGTGCGACCTTGCAGCCGGGTATTTGGCACCGAGCGTCTCGATGGCGTCACGGCTGTACGCCACGGCTGGGCCCGCGATGGTTACGTCGTCCTGCGTTGACTATTTTGCCGTGGTTGCGGGAAGGTCTGCTTCCAAGATGGCTGTTTGGACATCCGGATGGCCCAACAGCCATTCGACTCCGTCAAGTTCATGACTGACTTGGACCGTTGGCAGACGGACAGTCGATGGTTCAGGTGCGGCCCAAGGAGCGGGATCGCCCAGGTTAATCGGACTGGGCGATGCCTGAATGTTTGTATTGACCGCAGCGATCTGGCCGTCGCGGTTACCCATCGGCACTTCGTCGCCGGTGACCCGACTTTGTTCGGTGGCAAATTGATACGGTGTGGCTTCGACAATCGTGGCGGGCGTGATTCGTGGACCGCTGACCGTCGGACGCGATTGGGTGCGAGACCGTGTCGCGTTGGCAACGGATCTTTGGGACGACGGCGTTGCTGCCAGGGGCGACGATTCGTGTCCACGCGAATTTTCGGTCGCGGTAACGTCAACCGTCGCGGCAATTTTGGACTGCCTCATCATCACTTCGTTCTCGATTGGTTGGACTTTCACCGATTGCGCCGCGCTGCGTTTCGAAAACCATTGCTGCATGGAAGACGCCGTTTTGGACAATCCCGCCGTCTCCGATGACAAAGACGGTTCGGCCGTGACGGGTGCAACCGCTTTTGCAGCCTGCACGCCGACTGGAAAACCGTCGAACCAGCTTTTTGCCAGTTGCCGCTGTGTCTCGCCTCGGTATTGCGTCGGAGGAATCAACGGTGGTTCCGAGTCGCCTCCCTGATAGGCGGAAACGTATCCATCGATGAATCCCTGCTTGATAGCTCCGGTATGCGAGGCGGATTGAAATTGAGTGACATATTCGCTCGCCCATGTTGCCTCGGCCATTTTGGTGGCACGCATCGCGACGAGCGGACTCAGGTCCATTTCACGATCAAGTTTTGCTGTGCCCGTTAGCGTCGATGGACTTGCACAACCAGAAACCAAGCACGCGCCCGTCATCACCAAAGTCGCAGCAATGCAGGTTCCGACGCGAGGTGAACGGTTGCTTGTCTTGCTTGGGAGTGTTTGTGACACGTTCATGTCGTTCCCTCTTCGAAAGTACGAGAATGCGATGAATCGACCTGGAAATTTCAGTCCAACAACTCACGCCGCTCACGGGGGAAAATTGCGAATGACTGGAAGAACCGACGTTGGCGTTGTTATCGATGTAAGTCGTCTAAACGGACATCAAGAACACAGTCGAAACGGTTGTGCCGGTTCGAGTGGATTAACCCGCAAAACCGGACATTCGTTACAGATTCGCACATGGCCGCATGGCCGACGAAAACTCGCGAGAAGGTTGCGAAACGCGACTACGCAATAAGCAATGGCAAGCTCCGTCAGGTGCCCAATGATGCTATTTGCCCAACTGCCCTTCATTTGCCAGGACAGCTCGTAGCCTTCGTTCGGCCCAATTCCGGTCTGAACATGCGATACACCTCATGCGCTACACCTCGGTCGATGCTGTCGCGTTCTCGTTCACACGCTCAGCGACTTCGTCTCGCCAGGGACTGTCGGGGGACAACTCCAAAAATCGTTCCCAGTGAGTTTGAGCTTGTTTTCGTTTGCCGATCTTGTCGAGCGTTTGCGCCAAGCTGAAATGGACTTCGGCGTAGTCGTCGTGAATCGACAGTACGCCTTGAAAAGCAGCGATGGCGAGATCGAGTTGCCCCGTTTCGGCCAGGACGTTACCCAGACCAGCTCTGGCTTCGACAAAATCGGGCTCGACTTCGATCGCCGCGTAGTAGCGTTCACGCGCGGCCAGCGTATGGCCAAGTCGATACAGTAATTCTGCGAGGTGAAAGCAGATGTCGGCTCTGATACCGTCACGAGCCAGGATCGCGTGGCAGTAATCGATCGCGACTTCCAAATCATCGTCATCTTCTGCCTCGAACGCGGCAGCGAGTAATTCGTCACGCGCGACGGTCTCGGATTGGGACGACGGAAATGACAAGATGGCTTCGTCCGCCTCGGTTGGTTCGGCGGCCAACGCAAGGTTATTGTCCATCGCGTCGAAATCGAAATGGAGTTGGCCGCTCATCTCCAGTAAGCCAGCACCTTGCCGCAGGAGAATCCGTTTGCCTTCCACGAGAATCGAAAGCTGATCGAGTGGTCGTTGGATTCCCGGTAGGACGTTCACCAAGTCTACCAACCGTTGTTCAATCGCTTTGGGGCTGGCGCCCGACGCGATCCACTGGGCCAGCCGCCGTGCCGTCGCGACCTCTTGGAAGTCAAAGTAGGGCAAGCGGTGCAATGTTCGTACCGGCGTGATTAATCCGCTACGTTGCCAGCGGCGAATGACTCGGATCGAAACACCCAGCAGGTGGGCCAACATCGCAGGCGTGTAATAACGTCGGATCGCCTGTTCGGGATCAACAAGCCCAAGGCGTTGCCAAAGATCGGTTTCGTTCAGGATTTCCAACGATCCCGAGGCGGCAGCATCCAATAGGTCCTGGCTCAATAAGTCTGCTTCGGCCAACGGCGGCTCATCGGCTCCGATCACAATCCAGTCGACCGATGGGTCCGACCGATTGACGATCGTAGCGTTGTAGGATCGGACCAAATTCGCCGCTTCGCGCCGATTCATCCCACCAAAACGCCCCACCAACGCGACTCGCTTGCCAAGGAGCGCATCATCGAGGCTTTGGTTCTCCGATTCCAGAGCGTTAAGCGAATCCGTTTCGGTCACATGAAGCTCGATGGGGAAGGTCGACCAGGTCGAACATACGTCGATGCACTTTGGACCAGCGGTCCACATGGGACCATTATCCACATTTGCAGCGCAGTCGCGAGTGACTCCGGTGTGCCGGCCGATTGCACGCACATCGAGATTCCCGGGTAATTCGATCCAGCGAACCTTGCCGATCGGTGGACTGTCGGTCATTCTGGCGTTCAACTGAGAGAGGGCGAGACGATCGCTTCATGCCATCGGTGTGGAGAGGAAAGTCCGGGCTCCGCAGGACAGGATGGTCGATAACGTCGACCGACCGCGAGGTTAGGGCAAGTGCCACAGAAAACAGACCGCCGAACGGTCCGTTTCAGCATCGTCGCTCCGGCGATGATCTGATGCGGATGCGTGGTAAGGGTGAAACGGTGCGGTAAGAGCGCACCAGCGATCGAGGTGACTCGTTCGGCTTGGTAAACCCCATCTGGAGCTAGACCAAACAGGGTGCAGTCATTTGACTTGTCAAATGCGCGAAGCGGTCCGTTTCGTAATGACATCCGGGTAGGTCGCGATGGAGGCGACGAGCAATCGTCGTGCAAAGATAAATGATCGTCGGCGAACGCCTTCGGGTGTTCGCAACAGAACCCGGCTTACATGCCCTCTCTCAGTTTTTATTGTCTTAGCTGTCGGTGATCGCGAATGTACAGCGTTCCACTTACTCGTCGCGTTGCTTTGCGATCACTCTCGTGAGTGTCATCGGTCGCGGGACGTCATCGGTTTTGTCCGAGTCAAACGTCTCAGGTACTCGCCGTAATCGCTGTTGGGATATTTCTGGGCGAGCGACAACAGTTGCTCTGTTGTAATCCAGTTTTGACGATACGCGATCTCCTCGGGGCAGGAAATCTTTAGCCCGGTTCGTTTCTCGATTGCACCGACGAAACTGCTGGCGTCATGCAAGGCTTCGTGTGTGCCGGTGTCCAACCACGCTGTTCCACGACCAAACATCTCAACTCGCAATGACCCCTCCTCAAGATAAATCCGATTCAGGTCCGTGATCTCGACTTCGCCACGCTCGGATGGTTTGATGGATCGGGCCAATTCGCAGACACGCGAGTCGTAAAAGTACAGGCCGGGAACGGCAAAGTGCGACGTTGGGTTCTCGGGCTTTTCTTCCAGCGAAATCGCTTTGCCGTCGTCGTCGAATGACACGACACCGTAAGCCTGCGGGTCGCTTACTTCGTACGCAAAAACTAATGCACCCCGATCTAGTTTTGCAGAACGTCTCAGCAATTCGATCAGACCTTGGCCGTAAAACAAATTGTCACCGAGGGTTAGACAACAGGGCGAACCGTCCAGGAATTGTTCGCCCAGTATCAACGCTTGGGCAATACCTTGGGGTTGGGGTTGTACCTTGTACTGCAGGCTGATTCCCCACGGTTTACCGTCGCCGAGCAACTGTTCGAAAAGCTGGATGTGTTGCGGACTAGAGATGACCAGGATTTCGCGAATTCCTCCTAGCATCAACGTCGATAGCGGGTAGTAGATCATTGGTTTGTCGTAAACGGGCAGCAGTTGCTTGCTGATCGCCGCGGTGATCGGAGCCAGTCGTGTGCCGTGTCCGCCGGCAAGTATGATGCCTTTCATTTCGCACCTGATCCATTAGCACCTGACCCATCCGTCGTCTGGCCAAGACGTTGCAATTGATAACTGCCGTCAATGATATTCTGCCACCACGATTGATGCTGCAGATACCAATCGATCGTTCGCTGCAAGTTTTCGTCGAATGCGTGGCTAGGGGTCCAGCCCAGTTGTCGATGAATTTTGCTGGAGTCAATCGCGTAGCGGAAATCGTGGCCTGGCCGATCGGCGACGTACGTGATCAAGTCGGCATACGGTTGGCCACTGGATCGTGGTCGCAGGTTATCCATGATGTTGCATAACGAATGGACCATGTCGATGTTGCGTCGTTCGTTATCGCCACCGACGTTGTAGGTCTCACCGGGCACACCGCGTTCGGCGACCAGACGCAATGCCGCCGCGTGATCATCGACAAACAGCCAATCACGAATGTTGGTACCATCGCCGTAAACGGGCAGCGGTTGCTCGTGAATGCATTTGATGATCATCAAAGGCACGAACTTTTCGGGGAATTGATAGGGTCCGAAATTATTGGAGCAGTTGGTGACGATAACGGGCAGCCCGTATGTCGAATACCACGCGCGAACTAAATGGTCCGACGCGGCTTTGGATGCGCTATACGGCGAATGCGGTGCGTAAGGAGTTGTCTCGGTGAATCGGCCCGTATCTCCAAGCGATCCAAACACTTCGTCGGTCGACACATGCAGAAATCGAAAATCGTCGCGGCGGGATCCGCTTAGATTCTGATAGTGATCACGGCAGCATTCCAGGAGGTGAAAGGTGCCCACGACATTGGTTTGGATAAAGTCAGCTGGGCCGTCGATCGAACGGTCCACGTGCGATTCCGCAGCAAGATGAATGACCGCATCGGGCGAAATTTTCGGAATCCATTCTTGCATCTGCGATCTATTGGCGATGTCCGCTTGCACGAACTGATAGCGATCGTTGTCCGCGATATCGGCAAGTGACTGGGGATTACCCGCGTAGGTCAGCTTGTCCAAATTCACGATCTCGTGTTCGGACTCCTTCAACAGCTGACGGATCAAGTTGACACCGATGAAACCGCATCCGCCGGTGACAAGAATCTTCATGCGGTGGGGGCTCGTGACGAAAGGCAAGATCGTGATTGGATTCCACCGATCCTACCTGAAAACCTAGCGTGATGGCCGCACAGAGCACGGATTCTTGATGCCCCACGCAAGAGAGTTTGGTCGAGCCCAGTCATTGATGGGCCAGTAGCGAGACGGGCCAGTAGCGAGACGGGCCAGTAGCAAGACGGGCCAGTAGCAAGACGGGCCAGTAGCAAGATAATAGTTGGCCAAAAATTGGAGGGGCCGATACCCGGTGCCCCCGTGCGATCCCGCTCGGTACCCTCGGACCGCTTCGCCAGGCAGGTCGCTTAATGGATCAGTGCGACCTCAATTTCCAGACCGGGCCCGAACCCCAGCATCAGCCACGGTTTTGGTTTGGATGACCGCGCGAACCGCTCCAAAATGAAGAGCATCGTTGCCGAAGACATGTTGCCGTGTTCGGCCAGGACTTCACGTGACGTCGCCAGGCAGCTTGGATCAAGATCCAATGCTTTTTCGACAGCACCCAAGATTCGTGATCCGCCAGGATGGACTGCCCACCCGCCAATTTTGTCGAACGTCAAATTTTGCTTGGCCAGCCACGCTTCCAGAAACGAACTGAGTTGATTCTCGATCAAAGTTGGAACGGTTGCAGCGAGCGTCATTTCATAGCCATGATTGCCGATTTTCCATGTCATCGCATCACGACTGTTGGGCACAAGGCAAGATCCGGTCGCCGCGATTCTGCCCAGCGATGCTGTTGGCTTCGTTGTGTCCCCATCGTTTTCGATGATCAGCGAAGCCGAACCGTCGGCGAACAACGCGCCCGAGACAATTCGGTCGGCATCGAATCCATATTGATAATGCAAACTGCAAAGTTCGACGCTGCACATCAAAACCTTTGCCGTTGGATCGGCGGCGACCAAGCCTCGGGCCGCACGCAAACCGTTGATGGCACCATGACATCCCATGAAACCAACTTGCACACGCTCGGTTGTCGTTTGCAGTCCCAGGTTGTCAATCAATTCAATGTCGACGCCCGGCGCACTGAACCCCGTGCAGCTGACCGTGACCAAATGAGTGATGTCCGCCGCCGCGGTGCCGCTGGCTTGCAATGCCTGTTTCGCCGATTCGGTCGCTAGAATCGGCGCTTCGTGTTGGTATCGCTGGCTTCGGCAGTTGGTCGACGGCCCGCGATCATCGGCCGATTCAAGAGCGGGATAGAAGCTCTGTGAAACGGGGTCTTCAAGCAACACACTTCCTCGAGTCGACACACCACTGCGACGATACAACGCTTCGACTTTTCGTGCTTGCGATGGTTCGCTGCACGACATCTGCTCGGCAACTTTGGTGGCATTGGCAAGATCGATTCGGTGCTTGGGTGAAGCCGTTCCGAGTCCAGTAATTATGGCGGTCATTAGGTTCCTTTGTGATGATCGGCAGTGCAGAGCGTCACCCCGTAGACAGACGACGTTGCTTGGTCGTTGCCGGCAATGACGAAAATGTTTTTGAAATAAACATGTTTCGACATCAGAAGGATCGCGAGGCGAGGATCGTACGATTCACGCCATCGAAACATTTCCACGATTACGTCGCGGCTGGATCGCAGAATCTGGTCAGCACTGCCATGCATCCGCGCGTCAAAAGATCGGCGGCTGCGAGGTCTTTATCCCATGTTTTGAGGCTTCTACAAGGCACAACTTTCCAAAAGCGCCAAACACGGCCTGTTGAAGCGTTTTAGGCAGGATCCGGCCCCGGTAATGCAGAACCAGTGGAGGGACGCCGATAGACCCAAATCATTCCGGCGGCCGATAGCAAGAATACAACCACGCTGACCCACTGCGAGATGGTCAGCAGCGTCCCGAATTGTCCCGCTTCGTCAACACGGACCATTTCCAAAATGAATCGCAATGTTGCGTATCCCGCAAATCCTAACATCATTATCGCACCTTCTTTTCGGAATACGTACGACAACCCGCACAAAAGCAAGCACAGTGTCAGCGCGGAAATACTGCTGATCAATTGGGCTGCTTGGACGGGTAAGGCGGACTTGGGTAGTTCCGACGGCGACCATCGGTACGTTCGACCATCGACCGTTGCGGTGATGCCGGGCAGGATTTCTTCTACGGGCAAATCGTGGGGTGCGTCCGCCAATGGGATGGGGTCCAACTGTACGCCATCGAACGAACTGCCCGGCTCAATGCCGGCCTGCGCGGCAAGGCTGCCGCTGTGCACATTTTCGATCCGACCAGTTAGCGGATGAACGTCTAGTCCCAGTAGCTCGCCGTCTGCGAGTTGTTCACCGTAGACAGCACTACCGGCCGGAAAGCGCAGCGCGGCCCATCCGTCCTCGCATCTGCCACCATAACAACAGCCATTCATCAAGCATCCGATGCGACCGAGAAAGACCCCCAAAAACATGCACGGAATAATCGCGTCACCCAGACGCAGCAGGGGGAGTTTGTGTCGCGTAATAAAAAAGACGCCGGCTAGGAATCCGCCGATGAATGACCCATAGACGACCAACCCACCTTCTGTAAACGAAAAGAGATTGCGCATGTACCAGCCAATCGAATCCCACTGGAACTTGTCGCGGTACTGCACTAAGTAAAAAATCCGCGCGCCGGCGATGCCACCAACAAAGACCCAGGGTGCCAGAGAGTAGATCACATCTGGATCGATGTTCCGATTCTTCGCCCGATAGGCCGCCAGGCCGACGGCTGATGAGACGCCAGCGAGCAACATTACGCCGTAGCCACGGATGGCCATTCCCACTGGTTCGCCGTGAGCCGTCTTCAGTTCGACGGCGGGCAGCACAAACACGACGGCAGCGGCGACGATACCCCACATCAAGATTTCGCCACCGACACTCTGGCCGAGCGACTGCCCGCTCCGCTTGGCGATCACCAGCCGCACGACCAGTGCGATGACAATCAACCCAAGCAACCAGCCAATCCCGAAAATAGGGATCCCGGCAATTTCATGAGGAATCAGTAGCAGCGTGCGACGCATGGAGCAGCAATCGGATGGGAGCAATCAGTGGGGAAAAGGACGGGTGCAGTTTCACGCAAACGTTTATCGCTTTGGTCTAGACGTCTGCGGTAGTGCTTTTCTACGTTCACCAACGGCAAAAAGTCCAGGTCGGTCGACCCTTCGAGCCCATTATTCCTCTGGCGGAATCGGCATTATGCACTGTTTGAACTCTATCGCTTCGCTCGCGCCCCTGACGGGCCTGCTGGTATTGGCACTCTGGGTGACGCCAACAACCGCCGAATCGCCACGCGTTCAACCCCCTGCCGAGGACGCGTCGAGCGGCCCCAAGTCGTTTCGTGTGGTGATTCAGATTTTCGAAGGCGACAGTAATTCGGTGGTTGCCGAACATTTGATCCTGTTTCACGACGGCGTGTTTTACGATCTGGATAACGTCGGCAAGGACATTGTCACGATCTACGATCCAATGCGTCAGCGAGTGGTGTTATTGGACCACGCTACCAAGGTGCGTGCGACGGTAGGCACAAACGACCTGACAAAAATGACCGCCGAGTTGCGGGCCAACGCATCCACGAAACAATTGAAAGATCGTTTGGGGATGTCGGCATCGGTTGCCCACGACGCAGAATCGAATCAGTACACCATCGCCTATGGCACGGTGCAGTACACCACGACCGTGCAAACGCCAGATTCACCCGCAGCGGCGTTACAGTTTGGCCAGTTCGCTGATTGGGCGTCGCGGCTCAACATCGCAAGAAAACGCGGCTTGCCACCATTCGGACGGATGTCGCTGAACCAACGCATCGCATCGGACGGTCAGATACCCCAGGAGCTAAAACTCGTCTTCAAACAGGGAGGCGATACCAGTTCGTATCGGTCGACCCACCAATTGACCCAAGGGCTGACAAAATCAGATCGCGAAGAAATCAAAAAGCTCACCGGTATGCTGGCGCTGTATGGCGAAGTTCCGTTGAAGGAATTTCCTTAAGCCGCAAACGTCGCTTTGCTGTCCGGTTGTTTGTTGCGGGTGACGCCGACTAATTGCCGGCAGCTTTTTTCTTTGCCGGCTTCGCTGAATCCTTCGCGGCGGCATTTGCCTCGGAGGCTTCGCGTCGTGCAATGATTCCATCGAGTTTCTTTCGCTCGGCGGCTAAGACATCATCAGCGATCGTGGCGGGAACCACCGGCGAGTTGTCGATCGCATCGTCGGCCGACAATTCACGCATTCGCAAATTGCGATACCACACCGGATCGCCGTGATCCTGCAAACTCAGATTGCCACCGCGTGCCGTCAGATTGCCACCGCGTTCTCGCAGCATATCGACGTTCGATTTCCATTTTGGGTCTTCGTAATCGAACCCGACGACCTTCTTGCCATTGAGCCAGTGTTGGATCACCGAGCCCTTACAGACAATGCGTGCTTGATTCCATTGGCCCACCGGTTTGGTGGCGTCTTCGGACGGCTGCATACAGAAATAAAGCGATGCGGCGCTGGTGCGTGGGTTCTGGCCATCGCGGTGCACACTGTTGTCCAGAATCTGATACTCGTATTGTGTCGGGCGATAGTAGACGCCGCTGTTGCTGCCCTTGGCTACCTTCCATTCAAATCGCAGTTCAAAGTCATCGGGGACCTTTTTTGTCACGTAAACAAGACTGCCCCCTTTTCCTTCTCGAGTCATGACGCCGTCAACGACTTTCCAGTTGCCGGCATGTTTCCAGCCGTCCAGGTTGTTTCCGTTGAACAGCAGTTCGAATCCAGCGGCGCTTTCATCGGTGGCAAGCGTGTTGGGGGGCTGACCCCATGCAATCCCACCGCAAAGAATCAAACAGAACACGGAAAGCAATCGTCGCATCTTTGGGGTCCCTTGGAGTCAATTTGCTAATGTCATGGACAACATGTCATAGACGAACGGGTGCCTGGAATATCGCAGGCAAACCAGTTCGGCGGCTGAGTCGCGGCGATTGCCCGCGGCGGTAGATTATAACGTGAGGCATTGTCTCAAGTGTTTACAACTGGCGAAAAAGCGATCACGCCGCGATAGCCGCTGGCGGCCCGAAGGATGCTTCGCACTGCTTTGGCCCGCCGCTTTTCCGCCGACTGATCTATTCGAAATCGCCCAGATTGCACCGCGATGGCAATCAATTGAGTGAGGTTACCTCATGTGGATATCAATCCGTGCCTTGCGTTTCGCGTTTGGTCGCGATCAACACTTCGCGTTTGCCTCCGGTCGGTCCGGGTACGCGGCGGACGTCGAAGCCCACGTTTGTTAGTGTGTCGCGAACGACTCGGTTGACGCAGTACGTGACGAATTTACCACCGCAGGTGAGGAGCGTGTGCATCTGTCGAAAAACATTTTCGGACCAAAGCTCCGGATTGCTGGCCGGAGCGAACGGATCAAAGTAGATCGCATCGAATGGTTCGTTGTCGCGATCGTTCCACTTTGACCAGTCGCAATGATGAATGGTGACGAGGTGGTCGGACGACGGAGACCAACTTTCGACTTGATGCTCTCGAGATTGCTCGACCGTTTTGCGGAATGCCAAATACGCATCGGCTAGGTTATCATGCTCGATCCAGGTTTGCGGTTGCAACTGACCGAGAATATCCGCGGGCGGCCAATCCCGTTCCACGGCGACGTATTGAAGCGGCGTCGCGTACCGCGTGGCCGCGTCGAGCGTTACTAGCATCGCCATGCCGGTGCCCAGGCCGACTTCGAAAACTCGCGTTGGTATGTTTTGTCGGAGTCGTTCGTCAACGCCGCTGTTCTTCAGATAGACATCACGTGTTTCGGTCAACGCACCACATCCGCTGTGAAAACCGTCATTGGTGTCGTTTTGCATCAACGTGCGACTACCATCGTCGGTGATTTGGATCACCAAATTGTCGATTCTCGTTGGCAGTTTTTCACGAACAGGAATAGGCATCAAAACGTCAAAACAGATGGCCTGTGTGTCATATCATCCAAGATCACGGAAAAATTGGACAGAATTGGAGCCTTCGCGAGAGGGATTCCACTTTTTGGTGGTCGATCCACTACAATTCTAGCGGTGACATCAAGGATACGCGGGCCAGCTCTTATCTTCCTTTTCCATTTGGCGTTGTACGAACGTTGACAGCTGGTTGGTGCGTCATTTCCGAGGTCAGGCTAACTGGAGACAAACAAATCCTCGCTTAGCTGAAGAATTGGGGTGATGGTACGGGGGTCATTATCGATGGCGTGATGTCGTCAATCCTTCGTTTTGTGTCGTTACAATCAGGCGATGACGCTTCGGCTGTAGAATTCATTTTCGCTAGCAGTTTCATTTGATAGAGGGCTCACTCAGATCGATCTGGGTCAGATTTACCACGGGGTGTAGGCTATCGATCTACCGTCAATCGGCTGGGTTTTTGTATACCTGATCAACGACGCTCCGGTTCTAGCTTGCAGGGAAGACGGGGAGGAGAACAAAACATGTTCACGCGCGACAACAATCCTGGCGACGGACATTCCAGCGACAATGGTCGTTTGGATCATCCCGAAAGCGGTGTGATCAAGGATCGCACCTTTCGCACGCCGGTTTCTCAAAATCAAACAATTACTCGCACAAAACCTCGCAAGTCGCGGTCAACGTCGTCGGCCGACCCTGAGTTGTCAAAACTATTAACCGGCATTGAAAAAGTCCGCACCGAATTGCAACGCGTCATTCGCGGCAAGGCGGATGTGATCGACAGGGTCCTGACTGCCGTCTTGGCCGAAGGCTCCGTGCTGCTGGAGGATGTTCCTGGGGTTGGCAAGACGACCTTGGCTAAATCATTGGCGGCACTTTTTGATTTGGACTTTCAACGCGTCCAATGCACGCCCGACCTGTTACCCGCTGACATTCTGGGAAGCTCGATCTTTCAACCGTCGACCGGTGAGTTTCAGTTTCGCGAAGGCCCGGTATTCTGCGATCTTTTGATCGCAGACGAAATCAACCGCGCGTCGCCGCGAACGCAAAGTGCGTTGTTGGAAGCGATGGCGGAATCTCAGGTGACGATCGATGGTAAGCGGTACGTGCTGCATCAACCGTTCATCGTGATCGCAACGCAGAACCCACGCGGGTTCGAGGGAACGTTTCCGCTGCCAGAATCGCAGTTGGATCGTTTCTTGTTGCGGCTATCGATGAATTATCCAGACGCGGAGAGTGAAGTCGATTTGTTGATCGACCAAGCCGACAGCGAGCCATTTAGTTCTTTAGAACCGGTGTTGCACCGCGACGATTTGGTATCGCTGCAGCAGCACGTGCGGTCGGTTCAATTCGATCGAAAAGTGGCAGAGTACTTGATCGAACTGGTTGCCGAGACTCGCAGCGATTCGCGACTTCGTGTTGGCTGCAGCCCACGTGGATCCAAAATGTTGCTTCGCGCCGCGCAGGCCCGGGCGCTGTTGGAAAAGCGTGAATTTGTCTTGCCCGATGACGTCCAAGCCGTTGCAGTGGATGTGTTGTCTCACCGAGTTTCGGCGCGCAGTATGTCGGCAACCTCCGAGGAGATCTCGCAGATTGTCCGAGAGCTTGTCGGGCAAGTGGAGGTGCCGGTGTGAGTGCGGCGTTGTTCTCCAAACGACCGGCGACCAGACGGAGTGACCGACACGGTCGCGACAACCGTTTCGTCAGATTGCTTGTGCGGAGTCTCCAAGTCATTCGAGCCGTTTTGGTCGCCCCTTGGCGTGCATTTCTGGCGGTGCGACGTTGCCTGACCACCGCGTCGACCAGTTTGATGCTACTGACATTGATGTCCCTAAACATCGTCTGGGGCTATCCGTGGACCGGGATGTTAGGTGCCTGCATCGCGATTCTCTCGGTGGGATGGCTGGTCAATTGGTTGACCCGACCGAGTTTTCATGTCGGCTGTACGTTACCGGTCAGTTCGCCGGCAGGAAGCTCCTTTGGCGTCACCGTTCACTTGAGCAATGCGAATAAGATTCCGGCGTTGGACACGTCGGTGGGATTCGACGATCAATACGATCCCGCACTTGCCAGTGGGACGCATTGGTCCGGTTTTTCATGGTCAAAGTCACCCTCAAAATGGGTGCAGACGTCTGATTGGCAATTCTTTCCGCTGATCCGTCCGGGCGATCGTACGGATCATGCCGCGTTGTTGAGTTATCCCAGCCGCGGTGTCTACCCTTTGCCGAATCTGTTGGTGCAATCGACTTTTCCGTTTTACCTTTTTCGTACCACGACGCAGCTGGACTTGGGGACGACGATCGCGATCACTCCCGCGCCGGTCGATACCCAGCAGGACGTCGCTGCGCGCAAAGTGCTCGCCAATGTGGGCAGCTGGGCCCATCGTTTCTTAGGCGGTGACGCTATGGAATACGCCGGCAGTCGCGAATACGAAGTTGGAATGCCGGTGCGTCAGTGGGATTTCGTGTCTTGGGCACGACTGGGCCGACCGATCGTCCGCGAGTATCAATCGCCATCGGTTCGATCGATGAATCTAGTCATCGACACATCCCACTGTGCCTTGGCCGGTTCAACAACGTTACGTGGGGACGACATCGATCCCCGTGACGCGTTTGAGCATCTCCTCTCGACCACGGTCAACGTGATCGCGGAACTGGTCAACAAAAGCGTTTTGGTGAATTTGTATCTGACCAGCGAGCCGTCTGATGTCGTGACCTCAGAAGATACGCAGCAGCAGCGAAGTAACGAGCCCGAAGCGATGTTGATTCGGTTGGCGTCGGCCGAGCAAGTGGACGTTGGCGACGCAGAGCGGCGGATGCGGATCGTCGTGGAACATTTGGGGCGACAGCCCACTTTGTTGGTGACACTGCGCGAGCGTGATGAAGTCGGTGATTTTGGTCGCGATGTCACGGTGATCTCGGTCCGTGGCGAAGCGTCAGAATTGGAAGCACATCGCGACGTTCAGTCGACCACTTCGCCCCCGGTTGCCCGACAGGCCGAAGTGGTTTGGGGGGCGGTCGGATGAAGTCCTATCAAAATTGGTTGATTTCGGCACTGTTATTGTCGCAAACCTTGTTTTTGGGGACGACGTTCGACACTCTGCCATTCGTCATTGCCTGCTATTGCTTGGTGGCGACGTTTGCATTTCGATTTCTTCTAAGACCCAGCGTGAGTGATCCGCGAAATGGGGGGCAGCGTGCAAAGCCGACGGGCGATCGGCACCGCCCTACGGCATTGGATCACGAGGCACCGAAGACCCGGAATTCGTTCCGGAGCATCTTGGTGGGACTTTGTTATTTTGTTTCCGCGTTGCTGACAGTGGGTTGGCGATTGACCGACCACGTGGGCGAAAGCATCAACCCGGTCGCGTTTGCGGTCGACTCGTTTGCGCACGTCTGTTTGGTCTTCGGCCTCATCCTGTTTGCATTTCGACCACGAGTGGGGCATCCGGCGATGCTGGCACTGGGATTGCTGGTCGTGATGCTTTCGGTTGCAGCAGGTGGTGCTTCGCAAACACTTGCCAGTCAAGTCGCGGTGGCTTTGGTGGCATGCATTGCGTTTCTGATTGCGTCGCGCTGGATATTAAATCACTCGTATCGCCAACAACGCATCCAACGCGTTTGGTCGAGATTGCCTATGCCAATCCATCAGGCAAATTCCAACCAGGCGGCGATCGACGACCGCAAGCGAATCGGATTGTTGTTCTCGGTGGTCACCGTTTCCGTCTTTGTTCTCGCCACGAGCGCCATCGCACATATGGCAGACACGGTGTTGCCGGATGTGCAACGAATTCTCCACGATCAACTGACGTCGTCCTTTGACTCTGTGTCACAGGAAGTCGTCATAGGCACCACCCAGTATGTCCGCGGTAGCCAACTGGGAACGATCCGACGGCACATGATGGTGGATCCCAGTGAAGTCGCGTTGACCGCTTACGCTCAATCTGCTCCTGGGTACTTGCGCGGAACCGCATTCGATGAATATTCAAACGGCCATTGGGACGAGGTCGCAGAGACGACGGTGAATCCGACTTCGACGGAGGATACCTTTCATTCCAGAACAATCGAGCGTGTGGGCGAAGGAACGATGCCTATCAGCGGACGCAGCACGCGGAAACTCAGTCGATTTTCCATCTACCCAGTGGCGGGTGAGCGAGTCGCGACGATCGAAATCCAGAATGATTCTCTCAAGGGACATGTTTTCTTTGCTCCGATGGGGACGCGGTGGATCGAAGCGAGTGCACGATCGATTCGATTGAGTAGCCACGATGTGATCGAACATGGAATCAATCGTCGGTTCCCCTACATTGCCGGCGTCTCGGCACAACCGGCCAAGGTCTCGCTGGGTCAACGCCGACGCGAGGTGCTCGTACAGGTTGCTCCGGAGATCGCGGCAGCAGTCTCGAGTGTTTCCAACAGCATCTGTCGTGATCAATTGACTAGTCGTAGCAAGGCCGCCGCCATCGAATCTTATTTCCAGCGGGAATATACCTACTCGTTGCAAGGAACGCCGGTTCCGGGCAGGACGGATCCTTTGGTGCACTTTTTGGAGACCAAGCATCCTGCAAATTGCGAGTACTTTGCATCGGCAACCGTTTTGTTGCTTCGCAGCGCCGGTGTGCCGGCCCGCTACGTGACCGGTTATGTGTCGTCGGAGATCAGCAGCGAAGTCGATGGTCAGTGGATTGCCCGCAACCGAGACGCACACGCGTGGGTGGAAGCTTACGACGAGGTCAGTCAGAGCTGGTTTCCGGTCGAATCCACACCGGGCAGGAGTTACCAAACGCTGACGCAATCGGGAGCTCAAGTATCATCATTGGCAGACAGTTTGGCCGACATGCAAGGCGTCACCAATGAGAATCAGTCGATCATCGGATGGCTGTGGGACAGCTTGATCTCGTTTCGCGCTACCAATCCACTGACCCTGTTGATTCGCTTTGGGCAAGTGCCACTGTTTCTATTGGCAGCGTACTTACTGTGGAGACGATTTCGCAGCGGCTATGGTGATGATGCCAGTAGTGACGATGTTAAAAGTCGTTCGATGCTGGCCAAGGTCGACCGCAAGGTCAAGAGGCATTCACTCGAGCGGGCTCCCAGCGAGACGCTTCACCAGTTCGCGGTCCGAATCGAATCAATAGGATCGCCGCGATCTCAGACCGGCAGCGTTGCCGCTCCAGTTGAACCGTCAGATGCCGGCAAAGAATCGATCAGGCACGAATTGACCCGCTACGCCGATTGGTATCGCCAGTTTGCCGAGGCCCGTTATCGGGGGAAATTACCAACCCCTATGAATTTTTGATCCGACGACCGCCGCAGTATCCGTCATGATCGACTGATGCTTCAGATCGTTCGTGCTACCCATTTCGATCACCCGGGTTGGTTTCACTGCACGGCAGTCGAAGTCGAAAGCACGCGCCCTCGCCGCTTTGCGATTCCAAAATCAAGATTTCGCCACCATGTTCTCGCATGATTTTTGCGCTCACTGGCAACCCAAGACCGGTTCCACGCGCACCTTTGCGAGATTCGAAGAGCGAAAAGATTTTTTCCCGATCACCCGGGGCCACACCGGGGCCGTTGTCGATCACATCGACGCGCCAGCCGTCGCCGGCAACGTAGCTTGTCTGAACCGATACTTTGGCAGGCAATGCGTCGTTGTGCGGCGATTCATCGTCATCGACATTCGATAGGACGGTATCGGCGACGGACACATCGTCGTCTGTCTCCGACAATTTCGCATGTTCAGCCGATGCGTCGATTGCATTGGTAACCAGATTCAAGATGGCGCGGTGCAACGCATCGGGATCAAAGAATGCGTCGGGTAACTGATCGTCCAACTGGCAATCAAGCTGCACGCCGGCGTCGACCGCATGGGTTTGCATCAATTCAACCACCTCTCGGGCCGAATCGTTCAAGTTCGCCTCGACCTTTTCTGGGTCGCGTTCTTTGGAGAACGTTAACATGTCCAGAACCAGGTTGGAGATGCGCTCTTGATTGCGGTCGACGATACTCCAGCCCCGGCGGACCGCGTCGGTGTCCTCACGCTCAAGCCCGGCTTCGATCAAATAGCTGCCGCCGCGGATGCCCTGCAAAATATTCTTGATGTGATGCGAAAGCGTTGCAATCGTTTGGCCCATTGCGGCCAGTCGTTCGCTTTGCACCAAAGCCGAATAATAAAACGTATCTTCGATCGCCAACGCGGCTTGATGACCGATGGCGGTGATCAGTCGCAGGTGATCATCGTTAAAACGTTGGTGTCCACCTTCGGCGATCAGTTCTCCGGGCGGAGTAAACGTGTCGATGTACAGGGCACCGACGACGTCGTAGCGGCCTTGTAGGGGAACACAAAGTGCTTCGCGCACACCAGCGCGAACGATCGACAGTGCCGAATCGAACCGAGCGTCATCGCGAGCGTCACTCGTGCGGACACCTTCTTTGCTCTTCAAGACGTAGTCCAGGATGGTCGAGCTAATCGAGATGCGAACGTCGTTGTTTTTTTCGTCGGCCGATTCGCGGTCGCAACGAGCTGCCGGCCGCAGTTCATCCGATTCGTTATCACGCAACATGATGCAACCGCGATCAGCATCGACCCAATCAAAGACCAGTCGCAGAATTCGGTTTAGCAATTCGTCCAGATCATCGGTGCGTCCCACGGCCAGGGCGGTCAGGTACATGACCTCAAGCGACTGGTCGACATCGGATTTGCTCGACTCGATGACCGCACTTAAGTCGTCCGCGCTGGGGACGACGTGTGACAGCGACGACACAATTCGGCTCGCGTCATTCTCTTGGACTTGGCGGACGATATCGACACCGTGTGCGGCGTTGATTCCCAGTGGCTGGGCGGCCCCGGTAAAAATCAGCAGTGTTTGTCCAATTTCGATCCTGTCGCCGCTGACGAGCGTCTGGCGTTTCACCCGCGTACCGTTGATGCGTGTGCCGTTACTACTGGCCAGATCCACCAGTTCACAGGAATTGCCGTCGCTAAATCGAATTTCTGCGTGGCTGCGCGACGCTTCGGTATCGAACAGCTGGATGTCGCTAGCGGCATCCCTGCCGATTCGTTGAATCGGACCGGCTAGCTGAAAATGCTTTCCTTGATCTCGACCGCGGACGACGTACAGCGATGCCATAGGAATGTCGCAGCCAATCTGCGAATCGCGGGACCAAAGAATTTGCCTTAGAAAAGACGTTGTGCGGTACATCAGAATACTGCCACAGCGACCGCGGGGCTAGGCACTGTCAATGAAATATCGTGTGATCGCTTCGTTAGCCCAGCAGGTCGCTACGCGGTCGCGTCGTTTGCATTTACCGCCAATCGCCGCACCTAACGCCGTCACCACATTTAACGAGCCCCTGCCTGGAAACTGTTGCGACGGCTCAGGCCCCGGCAAGTTGCCGGGAGTGCCGGCGATATTCGTGCTCCGTCGGATTCCGTTTTTCTTTCCAAATTTGCATTGGTTAGCCATTTTGGTG
>JABDKS010000129.1 GCA_013002105.1 Pirellulaceae bacterium
GTGGATGTCGTAATGCCAATCCCCCTCGTGATCGATCCCGGCAGCCCGCATGTTTTCGATTGCGGTGTTGGCCTGGTACCCGACATTCCACATTCCAAACAAACTGACCGGAATCAATGCAAAGACGACCGTGATCATCATGCGTTTGAGGTCAATGTTGTCACGAACGTGCGTCTTGCCATGGGTGACTTCCCCTGGCGTGTACAAAAACGTATCTAACGCTTCGTACATCGGATACGCGAATGCAAGCAGCCCACCCTTGGCAAACAAGGGATGAACTTTGTCCAGTGCGTCGCGGAGTGCTTTCATGTGCCAAGCTTTCCGGTTTTGACTTTCGTAAACGCCGGAAACTTTCCCGGCGGGAGTGTTAGGTTTGCCAGGATTCGTCCTAGCCTAGGTGTCCGATGGGCGTCACGTCCAATGGCCGTACCAATGACGTTATCCCTCGCGTTCGATCGTCGACAGATTCTCTCTGAGCAACGATCCATATTCGTATTTTCCCGGGCAGACAAACGTGCAAAGCGCGATGTCTTCCTCTTCCAATTCCAAAGCACCCAGACTTTGTGCCTGATCGGTGTCGCGGCAAATCAAAGCCCGCAACAACTGGGTCGGCAAGATGTCCAGTGGCATGACCTTTTCGTAGGTTCCCAGTGGTACCATCGCTCGTTCGCTGCCGCCCGTGGTCGTGGTGAACGCAAATTTCTGATTGGGGATGCCGGCGGACGCAAAAACACGCGTGGTCGAAAATTTGTCAAAGCCGGGCTTTTGCCAGCCAAGAAACTCGCGTTCGTCGCCTTCTTGTAAAATCGAGATCTGATTGTGATAGCGACCCAAAAAGTCGTGCGGATGATTGGCTGTACGTCCGCAGAGTACCGATCCGCTAATCGGGCGAATCTTGGTGTCCGCATGCTCGCCTTGGATCAACTGCGTAATATTGACGCCCAATCGTGTCTCCAGCAGTCGCGGTTGGTTCACCACGGGACCTGCCAACGAAACCACGCGGCGCGTGTCCAAGACACCGGTTGTGAAGAGGGATCCAATCGCGGCGACATCTTGGTAATTGATGTACCAAACGGTTTTGTTGGGACCAACGGGATCAAGCAAATGAATATGGGTGCCGACGAGCCCGGCTGGATGGGGACCAGAGAATGTCTCGACCGACACGCCGTCGACACCGGCACCAGGAATCTCCGACTGATCGCCTTTGCACGCGAACACTTTGCCATCGGTCAGCTGCGTCAATGCAGCCAGACCCAGCGAGAACTGGTCCTTGCGATCGGCCAACACAATCGCTGGATCGGCAGCCAAGGGATTCGTGTCGATCGCCTGGACAAAGATTGAACTGGGCACCGAGCCCGGTGCGGGGACCTTGCCGTAGGGACGTGTCCGAAGCGCCGTCCAGAGGCCGCTTTGAGTTAACTGCGTTGTGACGCCCTGACGACCCAGTGAAAGCGGGTCGGCGCCGGCCGCTCCATCGAACTCGACTTTGTCGTCGCCATCGACGTCGATGACCATCGATTCAAATCGACGTTTGGCACCTCGATTGATCTCCGCGATCGTGCCCGAAGCAGGAGCGGTGTATTGAACACCCTCGGTTTTTTTGTCCGAAAAAATGGCTTGGCCACACTGAACTTTGTCACCCTCGGTGACCAGCATCGTTGGCTTCATGCCAATGTAGTCGTCGCCGAGCAACCCGACCCGATTGACGAACTTCGCGACTTCGACGCGTTGTTCGGGGGCGCCGGTGATAGGAAGGTCCAAACCCTTTTTGATGGTTGTCATCGATTCACGTGCTCGCGTCGTTTTCAAAGTTTGGAGTCTTGCAGTGACCCACCGTTGATGCACTCGCCCGGTCGACCAGACCAAGAACGCACTTTGTGAAAAATTTCACAAACTAGGTTCGGCTCAATGCCCGCGGCAAACAACGGGGTCTGGAATGCGGGCATTTTGCGGGTTTTGGCTCGTCTAACGTCCAAGGGGAGGCAAACGAGAACAGTGGTCATGACCGTCGCGCCCGAGCGTGGGCAACCGTGGGGTTGGGGAGGTTCGATCCAGTAAAAAACTGGTCCTCCCACCACGACGCACTACGATTCAGGCGTGCAACGCAGAAATTCTACATAGCCGACGAGAACTAGCAACGGCATAGTCGCATCATTCCGCAATGAATCGTTCGTTCTGTTTTGTAACGCGCAGGGCAGGACCGCTACGAGCGTCCTAGGGTGGTGGCCACGCGACTGTCGCCGATTCAACTCGCTGTGCCAGGTGACGGGGGTGTCTGACAACGGGCCAGAACATCGTTGTTTGCACTCTCGCTGCGTCTCGATCCGACGCCTTGGACGAACCGGACAGGCTGGAGAAACCGGGTCGATGCTATTCCCCCTTCGCGTTTCTTCCGCCACACTCTGCCGCTTTCACTTTGAAGCCGAATTACTCCAAGGCCTTGTCCGTTGCGCCGCACCGACATCCGAAACGTCGTCATCATCGCCCACGTTGACCACGGTAAAACCACGCTCGTCGATTGCCTGTTGCGACAAAGTGGTCAGTTCCGTGACGCGGAACTCAAAGGGGAACGAATCCTCGACTCCAACGACCTGGAGCGCGAGCGAGGAATCACGATCCTCTCCAAAAACATTGCGATTCCGTATCGCGATGTGAAAATCAATCTGATCGACACGCCAGGTCACGCCGATTTCGGCGGCGAAGTCGAACGGGTCGTGCAGATGGCCGACGGTTGTCTGGTCCTGATCGATGCTGCCGAAGGCCCGATGCCGCAAACCCGATTCGTTTTGGAAAAAGCGCTGCAGGCAGGCGTGCAACCCATCTTAGTGGTCAACAAAATCGACCGGCCCGATGGTCGACCGCACGAGGCCCTTGATGAGGGTTTGGAACTGCTGGCTGATTTGGGCGGAGAGGAGCAGTTGGATAAAGCGTCCTACGTCTATGCCAGTGCCAAGGAAGGGTATGCGACGACGGATCCGGAAAAACCGGGCACCGATATGCGTCCGTTGTTGGATTTGTTGGTCGACGCGCTGCCGGGTCCCGAAGTCGACGCCGACGCGCCGTTGCAAATGATGGTGACGACGCTTGACTGGAGCGAGTACGTCGGCCGAATTGCGGTCGGGCGAATCCAAGCCGGTACCGTAAGCGCCGGTCAAACGATCGACTTGCACCAAACCGGCGGTGTCAAAAAGCAAAAGGTCAATGGGTTGTTCGTGTTCGACAACCTGGGGCGAACGTCAGCCGAGTCTGCCGGGGCGGGCGACATTGTGGCCATCGAAGGTCTAGCCGATGTCGAAATCGGTGACACGATCGGCGCGGTGGATGCCGACAATGCCTTGCCCCGATTGACCGTGGACGAACCAACACTGGAAATGGTTTTCAGTGTGAATTCGTCTCCGATGGTGGGCCGCGAAGGCAAGTACGTCACAACGCGACAATTAAAGACCCGATTGGAAAAAGAGCTCGAACGCAACGTTGCTCTTCGCGTCGAAATGGTCGAAGGCGTAGAAGCCTACGCGGTCAAAGGCCGCGGTGTGCTGCACTTAGCGATTCTGATCGAGACGATGCGTCGCGAAGGGTTCGAACTGAGTGTGGGCAAACCAAGAGTCATTTTCAGGACGATCGACGGCAAACAGCATGAGCCATTTGAAACCTTGCGCGTCGAAGTCCCCAAGGGTGCCATGGGGCCGGTCATGGACTTGGTCGGGCACCGTCGCGGGCAGTTGGAAGAAATGACGCAAAGGGGCGACTACAGCATGTTGCGATTTACGATTCCATCGCGGGGTTTGATCGGATTGCGAACACGATTGCTTAATGCCACACGCGGAACCGCGATCATCCACCATCGTTTCGAAAGCTACCGGCCGGTCGAAGGCGAATTGCCGAGTCGCGGCAATGGCGTCTTGATCTCGATGGTCAGTGGCAAGGCCATGCCGTTCGCTCTGTTCGCATTACAAGATCGCAGCGAGCTATTGATTCCACCGGGAACCGAGGTCTACGAAGGAATGATCGTCGGCGAAAACGCTCGCGAAAATGACATGACCGTGAACCCCTGTCGCGAAAAGAAATTGACAAATATGCGGGCCTCGGGCAGCGACGAGAATGTAATCTTGAAACCGCCACGCGACATGTCACTCGAAGCAGCGTTGGAGTACATCGAAGAAGATGAATTGGTCGAAGTGACTCCCGAAAATATTCGACTTCGCAAAATCTTGCTCAAAGAGTCCGATCGCCGTCGAAAAAGTCGTAGTGCGTAAGTCCCGTCGACGGCGTGTCGTGTCCGATGGCGAATTTCATGCGGAATCCAAGTCGGTGAGTCGAATGCTTGAAACAGCGGGATTTGGGCGATTGGTGACGCTTGCCTGGAGCATCTTGGATCAAACCGGTCGTGAACCAAAGGCCGTTTTTCGCGTATGATGGTTGGCCGATCGTCTCAATACGATCTGGTCTGTTGCAGACACACCGGTCAACTCTCCAAAAACTACCCAAA
This sequence comes from Pirellulaceae bacterium, assembly GCA_013002105.1. The sequence goes on from JABDKS010000129.1 coordinate 4,490, forward strand.
ATCTTTAGCAGGATTCTCCCATGCGAATCGTCCTCTCCCTTGCACCGCTTTTTGTACTCGCCACCTGCTTGGTCGGGTTTGCCGGATGCGGTTCCGAGGACAACACCTCGGTGACTCAGAACAATGCGACCGTCGATACGGACTCCGATCATGGTCACGACCACGACGGAGATGATCACGACCACGATGCGGATGGTCACGACCACGACGGGGATGACCACGCCGAACATAATCACGCTGAACATGACCACGATGGGCACGACCATGGGTCGGATGAATCTGCCGTGCAAATCGATGCCAATGCGGCGGGGCTTTCGACCGACGATCTGGTTACGTTGGACGAACCAGAAGTCCCAGACAATTACGATGACGCGGTCGCCCAACTGGTCAAATTGAGCGACGCCATTCGCGATGGATTCAATGCGGGCAAGATCGACGACGCTCACGGCCCGCTACACGATGTGGCCAACTTGTTGGAAGGCATCGACGAACTTGCCGCGGGATCGTCGATGGAAGACGCCGCGAAGCAGGAAATCTCCGGGGCCATCGATCAGCTCTTCGAAGCCTACGGCGCCGTTGACTTGAAACTGCACAATGCCGAAAAGGGCAAGGACTACGCTGATGTCGCGGACGATGTCGATGCCGGGGTCAAAACGCTAGTTGGATTCGTCCAGGAGTAAGTCCAAGTGAAGAGTTTTGGAATTTGCGTTTGTATTATCGCCCTGTCCACGTTTGCCGGATGCGGTTCGCAATCCGATGTGACGGTGGATGCTGGTGCTGCCGATCCTGTTGTTCAAAGCCAACGGGAGCGATTGGTCCTAGCGACCGAGCCGCCGGATTCGAAAACGCCAACTGAGGCGAAAGAGTTGGCTGCCGAACCGACCGATTTGGTGTTGGCTGGTCGGATTGATGCTGGCGAAATCGACCCGTTCAAGCCCGGGATGGCGTCGTTCATGATCTCGCAGCTGCCCGAGGAAGGCCACGGTGCGGATGATCCCGATCACGCAGAAAACTGCAAGTTCTGTGCTCGCCGTCTTGCCAATGCCCCGAAAGTGATCGTCGAATTCAAAGATGACGATGGCGAGACGTTGGCGATCGATTCGCAGCAACTGTTTGGCGTGCAGAAGGGGGACGTCGTCTTGGTACGCGGAAAGGTTCGCTACCAGGAAGCGACCAACACGGTTCACGTCGATGGAGACGGGCTGTATCGCCAGCAATAACCAACGCGACGACTGATCACTGCTCGTCGATTCACTGCCCGTCGATTCACTGCCCGTCGATCTATCACTGCCCTACTGGTCGATGGTTGGATCGTCTTCCAAGTCGCCTTCGGTGATGATTGTGAACCCTTTGCTGGACAAGGTGTCCATCGCCATTTCGATATTCTCGACCATGATCGCAACGGCCGGTTTGCCATGCGGGCGGACGATCAATGGATAGGCCTGAATAATGTTCAGTTCGGCCTGCAGCAGTGCCGTGCAAACTCGCAGCAACGGCTGGGGGCCTTCGGGTAATTCGACGCCGACCAAGTCGGTTTCGATCATCGCTAACCCGCTGCGTTCAAGAATCTCACGCCCGCGGTCTGCATCACTGACCAGGAAACGAACGAACGCACATTCTGCGGCATCACTGATCGACAATGCACAAACGCGGATTCCAGTTCCTTCGAACCGACGGACGACTTCTAAGAGTTGTCCCACGCGGTTTTCCAAGAAGATCGTAAATTGTCGAATCGCCGGATAATTTCTACCGCGAAGCGTTTCAAATCCGATCCCACTCCCTGAATCGGATCCTTCACCAAAGCTCATCGCACACTCGTCTTGGAATGAGTTGTTGCTGGCACAGGTAGTGCCAAGATGGGCCCAAGTGTAGGCTTCGGCGACCAGCAGGGTCAATTCGAGGCATCGATTCTCCAGGGGGGCGAGAACACAAATGCGGGGTGGACCAGGCTGCGTCGTAGCGACCCGAGTCGAACACGACGGCGTTTAGGGCCCTTGGGCCGGATTATGGTTACGATTGTGCCCGGCGATCGTCGCGCAACGTGATCCTGGATTTCCGATTCAAGATTACCAGTCATCTGTGGTTTTTTAGGGCAACCGGTTTTGTAGGGCAACCAATGAGCGAACCTGTCATACCGGAGGCATTGTCGGTTTATCGGTGTCAGATCCGCGTGAGTTATCACGAAACCGACGGGCAGCGTCGTGTCCATCATGCGAACTATTTGAATTACTTCGAACGGGGACGTGTGGAAATGCTCCGAGCGGCCGGGCTCAGCTACAAAGAACTTGAGAACTCCGGGCAAATGCTGGTCGTTACCGAGATGAATGTCCGTTATCACGCCGCGGCCGAGTTTGATGATCTGCTGACGTTGACTGCCGAAGTCGTCGAAGTGCGAAAGGTCCGCATTCGTCACCACTACCGAATCGATCGTGACGGCGAACTGATCGTCGACGCCGATTCGACGATCGCTTGTGTCGACCCTCAAGGGCGTCCGAGTCGTTTGCCCGCTTCGCTGAATCAAGGCGAATCGGACCATAAATCACGGTAGTGAACGAATGTTTACTCAGGGGCTGGCTTCTCTGGTACAATACGATCGATGATCTACAATGGGCGACGGAGCAAACTTGCCCTCCCGCTCCCGCCCCCCCTCGCC
>JABDKS010000696.1 GCA_013002105.1 Pirellulaceae bacterium
TCAGCGTGTATCGGATCGTTTCCGGGCTCCGATTCATCTGATCAGCCAGTTGCCGAGTGACTTCCGAAAGACTCGCGCCGCCTTCGACTAATTGCCGAGCCCGCTCGATCATCTCGCTCTTCTCGTCCTCGCTCAATTGGCTGAAACGCTCGCCGCGGCGAATCTTCTCGCGATTGTTGGCAATGAATTTTTCGACGCTGCTGTGCAGGAATCCAACACGTTTGCGTCCACCGAACATCAATCGGCGACTGACCAAACCGGTATTTCGCCAACGGCTGATTGTCTTTGTCGACACATTGAACAACTTGCTCAGCTCTTCGACCGTATGCACTTGCTCGGGGACTTCATCGACCGCCAGATCGGCCGAATCGCTCAGGTCTTCGATTAACAACCGCAAGTCATGCTTCAGATCGGCCGAAGCGATACTGTGTCGACTGGGTTGTTCAGGGCGATAGTTGGTGACACGAAAACAGATGTAATCAAACGCATAGGTTCGATCTTCTTCGATCTCGCAGTATAGTTTTTCAGCCAAGACAGACTGCTCGACCTTCTTTGCCTTGGGGGCAAAGCGAGTGAGTTGGTCCCGCAGTTCCTTGATCTTGATATCTCGATATTGTGTATTCATCGCCATGTCTCCCAGCGCTTTGGTACCACCATGCCGATTTCATTCCCTGCGACCCCGGCGGGTCGCTCGGCTAGGTACCGGTGTTGCCCGGGTAGTCGCTCCAATCCTGTGAGCAACGTCATCCTCCTAATCGCCAGAACCTCTGTTTGGGGGACAACATCGCTACTATCACGATACCGTCTCACCAAACCCTGCTCTGACAGACAAGCAACTCCTTGCCGCTTGCCACTGTCACTCCTACGCGTCCACCGCGTTGGAAGTTCCAGAGTTTATGACCGATTCGGGGTTCACCAAGTTCGCGGACGACGCGAGATTCTTGCTGCTAACCGTAACCGATTTCCCTGATTATCGAGAAATCGTTGACACGTTAGGACCAAGATGGCAGGCCCTGTTTCAGTCAGCGGACCAATAGTAGGAATCTCACGCCAAAACGGACGAATCGGAGTCTTTTTGACCCAGATTTTGCACCTAAGTCCTTTGATGACAATGTTTTAACCGACAAAAAAACGTCCCGGTAACCCATCCTCCCAAGTCCCAACAGTCCACGGGCTTTGTAAAAATTTCCGATAATTGCACATTTGTGTGTCTCGCAATGAGACGGCTGTGGCACATTCTGTGGCGCGCCGATCGTCCGAAAAAGGGCGTAGCGTTGCAACTTTGGCAGTCCAGGTGGGATTACGAAAAAGTTGTTCTTTTTCTTAGGCACGCGTCGCTTTGAAACGGGGCGCTCGCCAAAGGATGTTGGCGGTCGAGCCGGCATCGATGCGGTGGTTGGTCGTTTTGGGTGGTTCCCATTAGCGAATTTTGGTCGACGCCGCCGGGCAAGGCGTCAGCAGCATGGGTTGTTACGACGGCGGAATTTTGACCGCGCTGGCGTGAAGTTGACCACGCGATCCGACCCGCATGAAGCCACTGAACGCTTCGCAAACCGGCAGGTCGAACTGTCGTGGCACGACCGATTTTCGTCCGACCTTGCAGGCAAAGAGAGCTTTACCGGTCATGACGTTCCTGCGGTCAATGGGTCTGGAATGGCTGCCAGATTTGAATTGAATCGTGGTTGCATCCAGGTCGATTGAGAAGCAAGAGAGGGATCGTGCGCGCCGGCGTCCGAAACATTCTCTCCGTTGCACGCCAAACCCGATTGACCTCACGCATCCTCGTTCGCCCATGTCTCGCATCGCCATGCCCCGCTATCAGCACAATATCGTTCGGACGCGAGATGAGTCATTGGGATCGCGCCGACGGTTTCTCGCGGCGTTGACCGTGATGACAGCATCGTTCTGCGTGCCGACCGTTGTCGTGGATGCAGCCGAGCAAAACGACCGAGTCGCTATCGCGGTGTCGGCCGAGCGTGATTTGATGCGCGTGCGAATGGAGATGGATGTCAAAGGCAATGTCAACGTTCCTAGCGACTCCCTGATCTCGCGCAAAAGCGAATTGACGTTGCCGATCGAGAGCACCGCGGTGCTGGACTACGAAGAACGCTATCGACGACCGATCGACGCCGATCCGAGTTCAGAAATCACTGCGATCGAACGCTACTATCACGAGGCACACAGCACAAGAAAGCTGAACCGCAGCGCATCGGATTTCAGACTGCGTGAATCGGTGCGTCACACGCATGTGCGTCGAGATTCGCTACCCGAAACGATTTACGCGGTGGACGATTATTTCACGCATGAGGAATTGGGACTGCTGCGCGTGCCTGTCTCCAGTGTGGCCGTTGATCAGTTATTGCCTCGCGATACCGTCGCTGTCGGTGACAAGCATCGACCCAGTTGCGCAACGCTGGCATCTGTGTTGAACCTGACGTCTGTCGAGACCAGTACGGTGTCGATGAGAGTGATGGATATCGACGCAGCGAAAGTGAAGTTTGAATTGAGCGGAAAGGTGGTTGGCTCGGTCGAAGGCGTGCCAACGTCTTTGCATACCGTTGGAAAGCTGACGTTTGATCGCCGCATTGGCACCACTACCTGGCTTGCCATGGCCGTTCACGAAACCCGTGAAATCGGAAAGGCCGAGCCTGGATTTGATGTCGCAGCGACGATCAAGATGGTCCGTCAACCGATGCCCAAGACGGTCGCTCTGCCAGTGACTCCGGATGCGATGGCGATCGAAACAGAGATTCCCCAAGACCGTTTGTATATCGATCTGCAAAGTGACAAGGTGGCCGTTTCGGCAATCATGGATCGACGTTGGCGGATGATGGCCGACCTGAGCGGCAACGCGATGATGCGAATGATCGAAAATGATCGCAGCATCGCACAATGCAATTTGCGTCCTTTGGCTCGGCTGGAACCCGGCAAACAATGGACGCTCGAAGCATTCCAAGCCGATGTGCGTCGAACATTGGGCAAGGAGTTGGACGACTTGGTCGAGGCCGATCAACGCGTCAGTGCCTCGGGACTGCGTGTGCTACGAATCGCCGCTCACGGCAGGGTCGAAGGAGTGCCGATTCAGTGGATCATGCTGCATTTCTCCGATGACTCGGGTCGCCGCGTGTTAGCGACCTTTACAATGAGCAGCGACAGCAGCGAAGCATTTGTGGGGGCTGATGTGCAATTGGCCGATTCACTCCGCTTACTCCAGACCGATGACGCGGCGACATCACAAACCACCGCCAACCGCTCCGACAACGCCGAGATCGGGGGGGCAGACGCACAGGTCGCCAATGCCTCTCGAGATCGGAATTCGAGCGACTTACGAGACAACGAAGTACAATCGGCTAGTGACGTGCGTTGACGCAAACGCCAGAGAGACGATTAGCCCCCTATTACAATCACCTATTTCAGCGGAACGCTTGTCATGCGACTCTCTTTTCCCTCGTTGCTTGCCGTCATTGGTATTGCTTGGCTGGCCTTGCCGGTGCAAATCGCCGATGCCCAAGAGCCGGCCAAAAAAGATCCCATCACGTTGGAGCAAACGCAGTTTGCACCTGGCGTCGTGACCGTGATCCCACCGGCACCCGATCCGGCCGAAACATTCAACGGTCCAATCACGTTGAAGACGTTTTTGGATGCTCATCCGGAACTGGAATGGGGGGCTCCGAATTTTCCCGACAACGCACCGCATTTCGATCCACGCACGCGGACGATCGTCGAAATGGCCAAGCAGGTCATCTTGCGACGCGAAATCTATTGCCTTGAATTTTCCTTCAAGCCGCTGCGGCAAATTTACGTGGACGTTCCGCGGGCCGATGGACGAATTCAACGCAAGTTGGTTTGGTACATGGTTTATCGTGTTCGATACCGCGGCGGGGATTTGCGACCGGCACCCGACACGGTCGGTGGCGCGCGAATCTACAAGCGGATCGAAGCGATCAGTTACGAGTCGCGACGTTTCTTTCCGTTGATGTACTTGATCAACAATGCAACCGGTCAAAAATACTTGGACCGAATTTTGCCCTCGACAAAACAAAAGATCGCTAATCGTGAACAGATCACCGCTCCGCTGCACAACAGTGTGGAAATCTCTCGGGTCAAGATTCCCCGCAGTAGCGACCCGGACGCTCCCGGCGTTTGGGGTGTCGTGACGTGGGAAGACATCGATCCAGGACTCGACTTTCTGTCGGTTAACGTGCTCGGACTGACCAATGCATTCGAGCAGGATGGTGAAGGCGACTCAGCACCGTATCGTCGTAAAGCACTCCAGTTGAACTTTTATCGCCCTGGCGATGCGATGAATCAAACGGAGGACTTAATTCGATTCGGAGTGCCCGCTTTCGATGATGAAACCGAACAAGCCTATATTCTCGATCGCTACAATCTCCCGGAACGACTCGACTATCAGTGGACCTTCCTACCGATTCGCGATTAGGTTACGATCCTCGCTGAACGGAATCAAAACGCTATATTCATGATGAACGACGGCTGGCCCAGTCATTGGGTCAGCCGTTCTTTGTTTCGGGACGATTCTGATTGGTGACGATTATTTGTGCTGCCGCAAGGGCCGTTTTTGTCGTGCATCGATAGGGCGTTTACATTAAGAAGACCAGTGGTGGTGTCCGCAACGGGAACTCGATCCGCAGGTGGCTTGCTCCGCCCGCGTGAATGTCGAGGTGACCGGGGCGCCTTGATCAAAACATTCTCCGGAACCATCCGCCCGGTCGCGGTGTCCATCTCCGTAGCGTATTCACGTTAGGAAGGTGTCACCACGGGCCGAGCCACGATTGGTTCGTTATATTCCCATTGAATTTTGTCTCCCAACCCAATCCGGCTTGATGTTTGTTGACCGTGTTCAAATCGAATTACTGGCCGGAAAAGGGGGCGACGGCTGCTCGAGCATGCGGCGCGAGAAGTTTGTGCCACGCGGTGGGCCTGACGGTGGCGATGGGGGCAAAGGCGCGAGCATCATTTTAGAAGCCAAGCTGGGGGTCAATTCGCTAGCGGCCTACGCGCATCATAAGTTTCACCGCGCCCCCAAGGGTCAGCCGGGTCAAGGCTCCATGCGTCATGGTCGCAACGGAAAAGACCAGCGATTGTATGTCCCGCCGGGCACCACGGTGATTGACGCGGAGCAAGGCTTTGTGATCAAAGATTTGAAACAACCGGGCGATCAATTTGTCGTCGCCCGCGGAGGCAAAGGAGGCCGCGGTAATGCAAGCTTCAAAAGTGCAACCAACCGCGCACCACGCGAGACCACCGAGGGCGAATTAGGCGAGACGCGGCGCGTGATTTTGGAGTTAAAGTCGATCGCCGACGTCGGTCTGATCGGCAAACCCAATGCCGGTAAAAGTACGCTGCTGAGCCGGATCAGTAGTGCGCGACCCGAGATCGCAGACTATCCCTTCACTACCAAGCACCCCAACTTGGGAATCGTCGACGTGGATGAGGGGCGTTCATTCGTGTTGGCCGATATCCCCGGCCTGATCGAAGGTGCCAGCGAAGGGGTCGGGCTGGGACATGAGTTTTTGCGGCACATCGAACGCGCCGGCCTGTTGGTCCATTTGGTCGAACCGGCACCAGTCGATGAAACGGATCCGATCGAAAACTACAAGAGCATTCGCGCTGAATTAGCCGAGTATGACAGTGCACTGGCCGATCGCGACGAAATCGTTGTGGTCACCAAATGTGAAATGCCCGGGGCCGATCAGGTGTGTGAGGCTCTGGCGGAAGCCTCGCAACGCGAAGTCTTTTCGATTAGTGCGATCAGCGGCCAGGGGTTAAGCGAGCTGACGCAGGAGATGATGCGACGCGTGCAATTGCGCCGCGAGAAAATGATTCAAAGTGGTGAAGACATTCCGATTTTGCGTACCGTGGACGTCGAAGAGAGCGGATTGCCTCGCAAACAATTGCCTCCCCATCTGGCTGGACCCACGTCAACGCTTTCGAACGACGCACAGGCAAAAGACTACAAGGACGATTCAGATTCGCCGACAGCGCCCGAGGGGACGCCGTGATCAACGACACCTGCATCGTCGCAGTGGATGTGGGCAACTCGGCCGTCAAATTGTGCGTTCAGCGCGGTGATGGCAGCC